>NZ_PJAV01000159.1:0-29196 GCF_002836695.1 Pseudoalteromonas sp. 78C3 | reverse complement strand
ATTGTTATTCAACTTAGATAAATTAAAATTCATAAATACATTCATAATAAACCGATATGAGCGTTTAGAAATTGGTATATATATTAGGGTCTGTTGATCTTTTAAGGTTAAATTTTCAGCAGTCTGTTTGGTATTAAGGCAAGGCAGAGTCTATGTAGTGTGGTTATTCCCCATAAATGGGCGATAACGTAGCATTAATGCCAAACAGGCGCTGCCCAAAGGGGTCTTCCTAGGGGCTATTTACTCTTTGTTGCTCGGTTTTTACTTAGCCCACTAGGTTACAAACCTCGCGCCGCGATTAAATAGCCCCTAGTTTGAACAAATTTTAATCCGCAAAGATCAACAGACCCTAGAGTAAAAACACTTTTAACGTGTTTGTGTGTTTACTTAACTCATTTTTGTACAACCTATAACAATAAAAAGTTATATTTATGAAAATAAAGCACTTTTAGAGCTTTTGCACTAGTCGCTATTTTTTAATCAAGATGAAATTAATTCAAATTAGAATTTTAACACACCACTTATTACCAATCCTTTTTACCTACAAAACAACTAAAAAAACAAACCTCAGCAACACCTGAAAAGCAAAATTAACCTCGAGTGAATGTCAATTAAGTTTGCCGTCCAATTTTGTTGATTTTTTTTCACTTTTGAGCCGTTTATTGCTTTGTTAATCTTCGAACCTGAATTTTTACCTACGTAAAAACACTGAAATTTACACAGGGCAACACACAAGATGAGCAAAAAATTAGCGACACTGATTAGCGCAAGTATTGTATTAGCACCCGCTGTTTCGGCGGTAGAGTTATACAAAGATGATAAAAACACTCTAAAAGTAGGTGGATACCTTGATGTGCGTGTAATTAACACACAAAACGAAACCGAAGTTGTTAACGGTACTTCGCGCATTAACTTTGGATTTACCCGAAAACTCAAGAAAGACTGGACTGCCCTTGCACTCGTAGAATGGGGTGTAAACCCTGTAGGCAGTAGCGATATAATTTATAACAATCGTTTTGAGTCAATTCAGGACGAGTTTTTGTATAACCGTTTAGGTTACGCAGGCCTTTCACACGAAAAGTATGGTCAACTTACCATTGGTAAACAATGGGGTGCATGGTACGACGTAGTTTATGGCACAAATAATAGCTTTGTATGGGATGGTAATGCAGCTGGCGTTTACACCTATAACAAAGACGATGGCGCTGTAAATGGCACTGGCCGTGGTGATAAGTTAGTGCAGTACCGCAATAGCTATAACGATTTTAGTTTTGCAGTACAAGCGCAGCTTAAAAACAGCGAATTTTATACCTGTGACGTAAGCGATATTTCAGAAGAAGAATGCGAAACGCTATGGAACTCTGGCGATAGTGCAGCCCAAGAAGTTGAATTTAACTACACATTTGGTGCATCTGTAACATATACCCCTACAGATATGCTCACGCTTACAGCGGGCATTAACCGTGGCGAGTTTGATTTAACGTTTGGCGATGGTTCTACTCGCAATGTTGAAGATTTAATTTACGGTGCAGGCATTATGTGGGGCAACATTGATAAGCCAGGCCTTTACGTTGCTGCCAACATAAATAAAAACAAAAACCACGACACAGATAATATTGGTCGCTTAATTAAAGACGCAATAGGTATAGAAACATTTGCATCTTACCGCTTTGATAACGATTTTCGCCCTTTTATTGCCTACAACGTGTTTGATGCCGGTGATGACTACGTAATTCAGCCAAACTTTAACGCCGATCCAGACGATGTATTTAAGCGTCAGTTTGCTGTTATTGGCCTTCACTACTTAATTGACGAAGACACTATTGCCTACGTAGAAGCGCGTAAAGACTTTAGCTACTTTGAAAGTGATAACGACGATCAACAAGCACAAATGGAGCAGTCGGAAGATGACGGTATAGCATTTGGTTTTAGATATAAGTTCTAAATATAAGCTCTAAATATAAGTTTAAAAACGACTACAACTTCCCTAAGCACAACCCTTTTAGCCCTTTTAACTTTTTTAACTGGGCTTTTTTTATTCCGCCATACTTTTTTCAATACTCAATTCTGCATTTAAGGCTATTTCAACAAATGTATTAACAGCCGCATTAGTATCTGCTTTTTTAATTTGTAATAGCACCGGGATTTGCGTGAGTACGTCGCTCAGTTTTATAAAATGGCACCCTTCACTATATAATTTACGTACGCAATAAGGCGCAATTGCCACACCAAAGCCAGCAGCCACTTCGGTCACTAATGTTTGCATTGCAAAATGGTTTCATCAAAAAGACCAAGTGCTTCCTCTCTATTAAAAATAATAAATGGCTCATTTTTTAGTTTAGCTAAATCAATATTTTTATAATTTGCCAGCGCATGATTTTGATCAACGATGGCCTCCAATGAATCTACATAAATAGTATGACTTACAAATTCATCATTAATTGAATCAGGTCAAGGCCGTGAAAAACCCACATAAATTAAATCGTTTTTAAACGCATGTATTTGCTCAGTTGCAGTCATTTCAAACAATGTAACGTGCACGCTTGGGTATTGCTGTTTATATTCTCGAACCAGTGCTGCCATAAAGGTTAAACATGCCGAGCTTAAGTGCGCCTTTAAACCATATGACGGTAGAGCTCAGCTATGTGAAAGTACGTGGCCGTAACTTATCGTACTTTACGATGGCTGTATTCTCGGGTCAGTTTTTTACCTCATTTATGCAGTACATACCTGGTGGTGAAAAAAACGTATTTATAATTTGTAGCGTTTCAGCATTTATAATTGCACTGGTATTGTTTTTTAAACCGACCAAAACAAAGTAGTCGTAATTTACAAAAGAGCATTTTTATAAATGCTCTTTTTACCTAAACCTCCCGCTTTATTATTTGCACTACCTTACTGATTACTTTTTACTAATTTGACTCTATTGCTAAGTTTAGCTTTATAATAAAACTTAGTATGATGTGTTCTTTCACTATAAAGCCACCAGCTAATTTATATTAATTGCATTAAGAGTGTAAAAAGGTGGTGAAACTATATTGAAATTAAAAAGTACTTACACTGTTTATTGCTGATCACAAAGGCGTAAGGCTGATTAAAAGCAGTAACAAATAGGTGTGATATATGCTCATAGGTACTGACTGCATTCTAACTCAATAGCTACGTACTGTATATAAACACAGTACGTGTATTTGCTGTCAAAAATAATTTAAACCAACTTCCCTTTGTAAGTCGTTAATAATATTGAACTAAGTAAAGTGCTATGAAGCTGATTCGTTATCATAAATAGATAAAACAGCGGTAACTGTATATGCATACAGTTACCGCTAAAACCTATCTAACCTACTTTTTAATAAACGCACTATAACCAGCTAATGCCTTTGATACACTAAGTGGTGGATTATCTGAATGCTCAGCACCTTCGTTTATAGCGCTTTGCCACACAAGGTTATTATTAGGGTTTGCTGTTAAAGCAGACTCTAAATTATCAAACGCTTTTAACATTAACGGATGCTCTGCCCCACCCACCGAAAGATATAAATAAGTAGGCGCCTTAACTTTGTTAGCTTGAGTAGTTAAAAACGCTTCTACATTATTAACCACTGTCATGTCGTCATACCAAGCCGCTGGGCTAAATGCAAAGTAGCCATTAAACAGTTCAGGCCTTGTATGCAGTGTATAAAGTACAAAGCTACCACCTGCCGAAAAACCACTTAATACACGATTATTACTAAGCTTATATTTTGCCGATAAATACGGGAATAACTCAGTTTCAATAAACGCTAAAAACTTGTCGGCTTCACCATTAGGCTCTATAAGTGTTTCGCCCTCTGGGCGCGCTTGTGTATTTACATCTTGGCGAGCATAAGGAGGCACTAAATCGCGATTACGTGTATCTGTAAAAAACAAATTAGGAATAGACACCAATATAGCCTTATCCCCTTTTTCGCTCTTAGCTTGTTTTGTAAGTGCTTTATCCCATGTATCTAAATTAAAGTTACCATCGGTTTTAATAATTAACGGATACGCTTTTTTAGGATTGTAATTAGCGGGTAATCTTATAAACACCTTGCGCGACTCATTAAGCACGCTTGAGTTAATTGTTACATCTGTATAGGCCGATACATAATGGTTGTAATAGCGTATGGCTAAAATACCGATAGCAAAAATTACTACGGCTAAACTTAAATTAATAAAATAGTGTTTTGTTATTTTTATTGCCATGCGGCATTCCTTTAAATGTTTAGGAGTTATTTAATCGAGCTTAACCCATTGTTTTATTTCAAGCGCGGTCATAATAAGCTCAACCGAAAACGCGGCTAAAATCATCCCCATTACACGCGTTAAAATAGACGCGCCGCCAGTACCAATAAGCTTAATTATTTTACCCGAAAGCAGCAACAGTATTAGTGTAATACCCAACACAGCAAGTGTAACAAGCGCTGTGCCTATTTGAGTGGTAATTGGGTGTATGTGGTTGTCGGTAAGTAGTATCACCGCCAAAATAGCGCCAGGGGTCGCAGTTGCTGGTATAGCTAGCGGAAAGACCGCAATATCGTGTTCGGGGTCTTGTTTAGCTTTGTTAGAATCGTTTCCAAATATCATTTGCAGGCCAAACAAAAACAATATAATTCCGCCCCCTAATTGAAACGACACCAACCTAATTCCCATCGCATTAAGTATTAGCTGCCCTATTAAAATAGAACCCAATAGTACGCAACCAGCGTAAAGCACCGTTTTAAAGGCTGTTTTACGACGTTGTTGATCTGTTAAATGAGAAGTAAGCGCAGCAAACAGCGCCATAGTGCCTATTGGGTCAATGGTTGCGCAGCAAACAGCGCCATAGTGCCTATTGGGTCAATGGTTGCCCAAATAACAAGCGCATCTTGAGATAGTTTTTCTAGCATATAAAATCCTTGTTAAGCGTAAATATTTAATAAAACACGGGTAACAAATTCATTTGCTTACGCTTAACTATAATAGAAAGCCGTTATTTTTTGTATTTAATTTACACTTGGAGGCGTTGACCTTTCAGGATTGAAAAAAGATAAGCACTTATAATTGCCGTCTTTCGTTAAAGTGATTTATGCCAAATAGAATTTTCTCTTAAGCTAAAACCTAACTTAATAAGTAAATTATGGGAACGTGCATTGTGTGCACTCACCTCAGCCGATACATGTTTAAGCGGAATATCCTTAAGTAGCGCTTCAATAAAACCAGTGACTACTTCAAACATTACGCCTTTATCCCAAAAGTCGGAGTGCAGCTCAAATCCTATAAACGCACTACTTTTACACGGCGTTAAATTATAAAGCCCACAAGTACCCATTAACTTTCCAGATGTATTATGTTCAATTGCAACTCTAATCACTTCGCCTTCGTAATAGGCACTAATATCATCTTGTATTAATTGTTTGATTTGTGTTTTGCTGAGCGGTGTTTCGTAGTCGTTAAATTCTGACACATGCGGGTGGTTTAAAATATTAAATAAACACGCAGCGTGTTTGTGGGTAATTAAACGCAGCGTAACGCGTTCAAGCTTTGTGGTATTAAACATTTTATTTAAGTGGTTAGTTAAATTAGCTCTTTATGGGCAGGCATTATTAACTTACCATACCCCATTAACAAGCATTATCTTTAAAGCAAAAAGAGTAAGAGAACGTAATGAGTGACGATTTTCAAGTAATACAACCCACTACCACAGTATATTGCCCAAAGCGCGGCGAAGGCTGGACCTTAACAGGCATTACTAATATTAACGAGTTTACCTCAGTAATGTTTGACGGCACACGCTATACACTTCCAGCACGCGAAATAGTAGAAGAACTTTTACCAAATCAGTTAGCCCGTGAAGCACAAAACCAACAATAAACTTTGTTAACCGCCAAATCTAAATTACAAAAAGGGCTTTATACATAATATAAAGCCCTTTTTGAGTTTACCTAGCGCTAGGCTATTTACTTTTTTCAAATAGCATACGCTTAAACGTGTTATCGCCCACTACATAATGATGAAACAAAGCGGCTGCGGCATGTAAGCCAATTAAGTAATAACCAACAACGCCAGCGGTTTCATGTATTTCTTTTATTTGTTTTGCTAAATCACTATTTTTTGCCACCAATGCAGGTAACTCTAAGCCAAAAAATGGGATAGGCTTGCCCGCAAAACTTAAAATTAGCCAACCAGCTATTGGCATTGCAAGCATTAAAACATATAGACCCAAATGCATTATTTTAGCTACCGTTTCTTGCCAATTTGGTGGCGTTGGTGTTATGAGTGGTTTTGGACCACTTTTAAAACGTACGACTAAACGAATACACACAATAAATAATACCGACAGCCCAAGCATAAAATGCCACATTTTAAATGCTTCACGTGTATCGGTGCCTTTATCAAAAAATACTCGTAACTCTATACAAGCATATACGGCTATCATTAGTAGTAACATGAGCCAATGCAGCGCAATCGAAAGTTTGTTGTAATGATCAGTCGTGTTTTTTAAATTCATAATGCCTCAACTTATTAGCTGCATACAAAGCAGTTTATATGTGTATTTTTACACGAGTACGCCCAGCTTGTAGAAATAATATTGCTATTTAATGATCTAAAACATATTTATCCCACTAAAAATTGAAATACCTTTTATTAATTAAAGGTCTACTAGCTGTACATAACTGTTTATACATTCATCATATTGATGCGAGATTTTATGAAAAAATTATTAGTTCTAGTTTTAACTTCATCTGTTTTGTTTTATGCGTCACTTGCTCATGCAGATAAAACCGAAAAAGCCGTTTTAGCTGGAGGTTGTTTTTGGTGTATGGAAAGTGACTTTGAAAAGCTAGAAGGCGTAACCGATGTAATATCGGGCTTTACTGGCGGCAAACTTAAAAACCCTACCTATAATGGTAATCATAAAGGCCATTACGAGGCTGTAGAAATTACTTACGACCCAGCCATAGTAAGCTATCAAGGTATACTTGATCATTACTGGGTAAATATTGATCCTTTTGATGCCAGAGGCCAATTTTGCGATAAAGGCCCTAGTTACTTAAGCGCTATTTTTGTAGAAAACGACGAACAACGTAAATTAGCTGAAAAAACAAAAGCAGCAGTAGTAGCCGAGTTTCCTAATCAAACTGTGGTTACACCTATACTAAACGCAAGTACCTTTTACCCTATTAAAGGGAGGGAAAGCTTTCACCAAGATTATTACAAAAACAACCCAATCCGATACAACACTTATCGTTGGCGTTGTGGTCGCGACAGCCGCCTAGAAGATATTTGGGGCGAAAGAGCAACTCACTAGTATTTATAAAGCAACTTAAATTACACAAACAAAAGGCTGCATATTGTGCAGCCTTTTACTTATCTACAAAGCTAGCTTTCTCTGCTTCAAATAAGTATACAAACCTTCATTATCAATAAATAGTATATTCTGTTTCCTAAAGCAGGCTGTTTATCTACTAAATCAAATGCAATAAATTGCACTCCTAGATTGATATAAACCAAATTCAACAACTGGAGTTACACAAAATGTTTGCCAATCAATTACAGCTAGCGCGTGCTCTAGAGTTACCTACACGACAAGCCATGCTTTACCGTGAACCAGCAGTACAAGACTTTTGGAATAGCAACACCGACCTAATTACAAACGCGTGGAGCGAATGGGAAACAACATCAATAGATAGCTCAACGTTTACGTTAGGCGACTCACTACTTGATAAAAACCTACGCCAAGCAGTAAAGCAAGCATGGGAAGATCCATCAAAAGAGCTGGCCGTAAAAGCGTTATTACACGAAGTAGCGCCTGATGTATTTCAATTTCAATTTTTTGATCCAGAGCGCCTAGCGGTTTTACGCGGATATTTAGAACAAGTATGGAATTCGCAAATTCCTATGCGTCCACCATACGGCATAGTGTTAAATCGCCGTGGTGCAATGCTTGATAGTCGATCAGAAGGTTATTTAGCCGCGCCAAGCTTTCAAGCATTTTATAACGAAATACTAAACACTTATATGCGCCCTATTTCACGTATGCTGTTCCCGGAAGTTATGGGGTTTGATACACAAACATTTGGTTTTTCTATTTATTATGAGCCAAACACAGATTCGTCAATTCGCCCACATACAGATGCATCGGCCGTAACGCTTAATATTAACTTAAACTTACCAGGGGAAGAGTTTACAGGGTCAGAAGTTGACTTTTATCACCCGTACACAGGTGACATTAAATCACTTACCTTTAAGCCCGGCACTGCCATGTTACATCGTGACAATATTGCACACGCAGCCAAGCCTATTACCAGTGGCGAACTAACTTTGTATTGTGGTTGTATGGGGAGCGCGGTCGATTACCAGCACAAGGTGCACCACGCATTCCTATTGATGCTAAACAGCGCTGGACTAACCCAAATAAACCAAATGATGGCTATGCACCATTTTAAATAAGCGCTTTTAAAGTTTTAAGTCAAAAGGCTGCCTAATTTAAGCAGCCTTATAAAAATAAAGCTCATCCAGTAACCAACACGTTTTAAGTTTGGTAATATCAAAAAACCGCCCTATTCATAATCTATATTGTCGTCACTTATAACAATAGATAACACAAATTTTCCATCTTGCTTTTCCTATGGCCCAGTACTTCGCTTAACAAAGTACAAAATTTAGGGGGTGTGTCATGTTTTTTTGTATTTAATTCATAAAGCACTGTAATGCTTAAGTTGGTAATTTAATAAACTGTGCTATCTTTTTATTATCTATATCATAAAAATAAGCGCTAACATGTTGTTCCGAGGTACAATTGCCATAGCTATATTGGTAATTTCTGCTGCTAGTAAAAGCTATGCAAATGAAATAGACGTGCAATTTAGCGGTTTTGCATCCTTAACACTCAGTTACACTGACGATTCAGATATCGCCTTTGCATCTAATTATTTAAACGAAAACGATACAGGCTTTTCAGCAACGCGTGATTCAATTTTAGGTGGGCAAGCTAATATATCGCTCTCAAAAAATTGGGACTCTGTGGTTCAAGTAGTAGTACAAGATCACACCTTCAAAAGCCTTGATAATTTTTTAGAGCTCGCCTTTGTACGTTACCGCCCCTCGCGCCATTGGGCTATCCGTGCTGGCCGGCTAAATAGCGATCTTTACTTACTCTCTGAATATCCTTATGTAGGATACGCCTACTTATGGATACGTCCTCCTCACGAATACTACTCTTTTGCAAACATTGCAGGAAATTACGACGGTGTGGATGTTGAATACAGTAAAGCCATTGATGAAGGATTTTTACGCTTAAAGCTCGCATACGGAAGCTCTACAGCAAAGTTAAAAGCCTATAATGACGACTTTTTTATTGATTTTGATAATTTAACCACCTTTAGTGCAACCTATTCACTAGACGCATGGACCGCACGTTTCTCTTTATCTAAATCTGATTTTGGTGACTATACGCTAACCTCATTGGATGATTTTTTAGCCTTACTAGACGCAGTACCACAAAGTATATGGCCACAAGCACAAACGATATCTAACAAATTTAATACCAAAGGCCACAGTATAGAATACGCGGCTTTTGGACTTACCTACGATCATAATAATTGGCTTATTCAATCTGAAGTAGGTATTTCAGAATCCGATTGGATAATAGCTCCATCAGTATTCAGTACTTATATTAGCGCTGGTTATAGGGTAAACAATGCAATATTTTACACTAGCTTTTCAGCAGCAAAAAATCGTCACGATGTTATACAAGTAAACGAACCTGTTTTTTCACCAGGCATACCCGATCAAATTTCAGAGCCAATACAACAGCTAGCACTTGCAACACAGGCTGCTATTAAGGTGCCTTATGTTCATCAGCATTCAATTAATATAGGTGTAAAGTGGCAGCTATCAGAGCGATTAGCGCTAAAAGCTCAACTAGACCGCTTTGATATAAAGCCCGAAGGCGCTGGTTTATGGAGTCTTAGTAATCCTGCCGATGTAGACAAAGGCCACAAAGTACATATGCTAAGTTTGAACGCTAGTATGGTATTTTAACAATGATGAGCTATCGTAACTCACTCCTTTATGTGTTGCTGCCGCTATGCCTGCTGCTTGTTAGTGTTAATACCAAATCTGCAGAGTTTGTAGTGGTCGTAAATAAAAACAATACAATTAACGCTTTATCCAAACGCGAAGTTATTGATATTTATATGGGTCGCTATTTAACGTTTCCTGATGGTGAAACCTCTAAGCCACTTGATTTACCGGCGCAATCAACATTAAAAAATGATTTTTACCTGCAACTGGTCAATAAAAATGAGCAAAAAATTAATGCTTATTGGGCAAGGTTATTATTTTCAGGACGCGCAAAGCCCCCATCACCGTCAACATCCGTTGAAGATGCGTTAAACAAAATAGCTGCATCACAATTTGCAATTGGCTATATTCCTCAATCGCAAGTTACAGACGCAGTAAAAGTGGTATACACATTTGATAAAAATTAGCCAAGCACTCTACGTACGCGTTGCTCTATCAATCGCAATTGTCGCTATTGTAGTTACGTTAGTATCGTCAACACTTTCTTATTACTCGGGTTTTAAAGAAAAGAAAAACACCAATTACCTACTCGTGCAGCAGTTAGCTCAAACAATGGGAAAAACAGCCGCCATAGCCGCCTACCTAAACGACCGTGAATTAAGCCAAGAAATTATTAATGGCTTGCTAAGTAATGATCTAGTGCAAGGCGCAAGCTTAGAAGGAGAAGTAAACCCAAAAGGAGAAATGGATTTATTTATTGCAAGTGGCTCTACTAACAAGAAAAAAGAAGCTGTTTTAATTAAATTAGTTCACCCCTTTATAGAAGACACTTTTATAGGTGTACTGGCCATATACCCCGACGATAACTTTATTGAACAACAAGCACAGTCATCACTTATAAAAGAATTTATTTTAATGCTGATTCAATCAATCGTCATCGCTTTTTTTGTGTCGCTGGTTGTACGCAAATGGCTCACTCAGCCTATTCAAAACCTAACAGACAGCTTTGCGACAATTGATCCTACCAATCCCGAAACCATGACAATGCTAGAGTTTAAGCAAGGTAAGCGAGACGAAATAAGCAGGCTAACGCAAGGTATAAATGCCTTAATGCATGAGTTAAAGTTAACCATTAGTAATGAGCAATCCCTTCGTAAAAAAACTCAAGAACTAGAAGCTAAATTTAGACTTATTTTTGAACAAGCCAGCGCCGGCATTTGTTTATTAGATGACAAAAATATTATCACCACCTTTAATCCCGCGTTTAAACATTACTTTACTGTACCCGGCGAAGAAGAATTATCAACCTTGCACTTTCCTGCTCTGTTAAATAACGTTGATGAATTACAAAGCCTACTTGCAGATATTCGTTGTGATAAAAACCCGCCACAAGCGACCCTAGATATAGAGTGTAAAGTGGGCCATAAAACCATTTGGTTGCACTGCTTATTTGTTAGATTAACAGAGCAACGTGAAACAAAGCGAAGCGCTCATCAAGAACACTTCGTTGAAGTAATTTTACATGATGTAACTGAGCGCGCCGAACGCGAATTTCAAACCCGCTTTGAAGCCGATCACGACCCACTTACCGACTTACTTAATCGCCGAGCCGGTGAAAAACGCCTTAAAAAAGCGCTGCGCGAGTGCATTAAACACAATCAGCACCTAGTACTAATGATGATTGATTTAGATAAGTTTAAACCCATTAACGACAACTACGGCCACGAAGCCGGTGATAAAGTACTTATTGAAATAGCACACCGATTTAAAAAGCACTTTAACCAAGAAACCGACATATGCATCCGCCTAGGCGGTGACGAGTTTATAGTTGCAAGGCAGGTTAATACCTACAACAAAGCAGTCACGCGTGAGCAATCAATCGCTTTGCTAAATGAGCTACAACAAGACATTTATATTTCACAAAATAAAACATGCACCGTGGGTGCAAGCATTGGTATTGCAGTAGGCCCTAATGATGGTGATGAACTACTCGAATTAATGATCAATGGTGACAAAATGCTCTACCACGTAAAAGAAACAGGTCGAGGGCAAATTGCATTTTATGACGAGTTTAAAAAGTAAGAGGGTTAATTGAGCTCTTTCAACGCAGTTAGCACTAAAAATGGCTACTAGAGAGTGATTTATAAGCAGAGCCAAGGTTATTTAAGCCCAATTTTTAAAGAACATTGAACAATAAACTTTTCAATTGATAGAATGCCCTACTTTTTCCCATCAAGAGATACAATGGCAAACTTCAATACTCATCTTAATACTGCCGTAATCATCACAGGCTTAGCCTCAGCCACCTTATTATCTGCAGGACATATTGAATTAAAGGGCGCACTCTGGTTATGGTTTTTAGGCTCAATCGGCGGCTTATTACCAGATATAGATTCAGATAACTCAACATCACTCGATACTATTTTTAACTTATTCGCACTCAGCGCTGTATTACTGGTACTGCATTACATAACCACCGAGCTCATTATTGAAATTAGCTTTATCGAGTTAATCGTAGTGCCATTATTGGTTTACGGATTTATGAAATATATTATTAGACCAATTTTTGAATGGATCACAGTACATAGAGGTAGTTGCCACTCTTTACTATTTATACTGTTATGCGCGCTATTAACGACTCAAGTAACATGGAAACTGAATGACCAATCAACCACACAAGCAGCCGTTTTTGCCTGGTTAACGGGTGGGTTTATTTTATTAGGCGGATTAATTCATTTATTGCTTGATGAAATTTACAGTGTAGATTTAAGTAATGTCAGAATTAAACGCTCTTTTGGCACCGCTTTAAAAATAGCTGACTTTGATAATAAGTTAATTACGCTAGCTTCAATTATTGCCATTGCAGGTTTAATCTATGTTGCGCCCCCTACAGAACAAACTATCACAGCGTTAAGTGATTGGTCTCACTTTATATTTCTATCTTAACAAAGTAGGTTTTAAGCCTTTTTACAGCATTGCCTAACTACAATAAGTGGCTTTTACAAAGTCACTTATGTCCATTGCTAGAATACGTGTAAAATGCCCTCTTAGTAATCTAAAAGTTAATTCACAAAGAAAGTGTGAGACCCTGCGCTTTTAGAGGCATAAATGGCTTGAATCACAACGACTTTGCCGATTTAAGTTTTAATTAAAATCCGTAGCTTGAGCCTATTTGTTATTAATTATTACTTTTGTAGGTTTGAGTGAAATAATTAAATAGCTTTACCTGTCTTCTACTCAAGTATGAGAGCTATTACAGCTATTACAGCTATTACAGCTATTACAGCTATTACAGCTATTACAGCTATTACAGCTAAAAGCATTAAATATAAAATTATAAGAGGTACATAATGGAATTTACGAATAAACGAACCATGCTAATTACGGCATCTTTATTGTTGGTATTGGCGTTAACACAGGCTGTTTTTACTGCCCTTTACAGTGCAGAAATTAGTTTTTCAAGGCAGTATGCATGGGGACTAGAAGCCGTGGTTTTCACTTTACTTGTTGCCTTTGCGGGTTCTGCTATGGTGCAAGCAAAAAACTCTCAGCTAGGATGGTCGGCTATAACATTTAGCGCGATTCTTAACATTGTGCAGGTAAGCATTGGCCTTACTTTGTTTTCTACATTTGGAAAAGTAGCGGGTGCCGTAGAAGGCGCACAACCTTTAATTAGTGGCGTGGTTTCTTTGTCATTCATGATTTACTACGCAGCTAAATTATTATTGGGATTAGCAGCTCTTGTTTTTGGCCTGTCTTTTATAGCTAAAGGTGGCAAAGCGATTGGCGGCCTTACAGCCTTAGCTGGTGTGGTTGCCATGTTTGCCAATGCTATATTAATCATCTTTGGCCGTGATGGTTTTATGCCATCAGGTGTTGCTGGCGCTTCAGGCATGATTGCTACATTACTTTTAGCGATATGTTTAATAAGCCTTAACCGTAAACAAGACTGAGGCTTAATACCTTACAAGTAATGTGCTTACTTAAATGAGTTATAAACATCGGCGTGTATTAGAGTGCTAATTCGCCGATGTTTTACGTTTGAACTGATGCCAGACTAAACTATGCCAGACTAAACTAGACAGCCACTTTAGTGACTAAACTAGACAGCCACTTTAATTGAACAAACAAAACTATGCCAAAAAATTCGCTATTCAGATTAAGAATTTATCTTTTATAACTGGGTCACTTTATTTCATCCGTTAAATAAGTAATTAGCCCTATTAAAGCTAAATTACACGCATGAAAATAACAGCATAATGCAGTTGTGATTTATTACTGAATAGTTTTACTGAGTAGCTTAAGTTTTATGCGAGTAGCTTTTCGCAGTTGCTAATATTTGATCGCCGTTTCCGCTTTAAGTTTTCACAGTAACTTGCTTGTGAAGTGGGCCTGCCTACTGCACCATGAAATACGCGCGTAAATTGCGTAGTCAGTTTTAACCAGTTCTCTGGGGAGATATTAAGCCTTTCTAACAAAGGTAGGTTCATGTTATCAATATACCCGCGTTTATCCTCTCGTATTATTCGCCCTGTTAGCTCAACAAGTTCAAGGTACGATTTAAGCTCAAACGGCAGTCCTTTAGGCATAATCTGACGTGGCATACCTGCAAAACGTAGTAACTGTTTAGGCTGTATGCCTTCTGTCGCGCATGTTAAGCGCTTTTTTACACTGGTATGGTCTGACTCTTCTGGTGTGTTAGCCATTTTAGCCCTAATGGGATTTAAATCGACATAGGCCATACACGCTGCAAGGGCTGCTTCATCTAGTAATGCTTGCGATTTGAATCTACCCTCCCAGAATCGTCCTGTGCAGTTATCTTCTTTATTTGCTCTGCGCGCAATGTCTTCATTTAACAACCGCATAAACCAGCTAATACTTGCTAGACGTTCGCGGTATTGTTTAACCGTTTGGTTGAAAAAGATGAGTTCAACTTTACTTAGCTTTTCACCTTGTACATATTTTTGCGTTAACAATGTGCCTTTACACAGTTTATGCCAGCGAATAACAATCGCTTTATCATTCAGCCTGTTTGCTTTCTTATCATCTACATATAGTACCAAATGGGTGTGATTACTCATTACGGCATAAGCACATACATCAATACAAAATATTTTTGCGAGCATAAGTAACTTATCTTCAACCCAACCTCTACGATGCTCGTAAGATTGACCTGTAAAACGGTCTTCTCCACATAAAAATGCACGACGAACACAGCGTGAAATACAGTGATAGTATTTTGTATCAACCAAACTTACTTGACGCTTTCTTGCAATTGCCATAAGACACCCTGCTCGTTTTTTGCACTAACTAAAACGTAGTCCTAAATTTTGAAAAGAGCAAAATTTAGGATGGGTGTTTCTGTTCATTTGTTTTTTAATAAATCGAATTTCGTAATGATATAAACAGGTTCTTTTTTACATTCGACTTTATAAAGATATTGATTTTTAAGAAAATTAGTTTTTTCTTTTATTAAACTAATTTGCTCCCATGGTATTAAAAAACTCCTGGGAAATAGTAGAATCAACATCCGTTTTTGGCTTATAAATATACCTTGCTGAAATGATTTGATATTTAGCCAAGTCCGATATTCACTGTTTTTCTCACGAGAAATATCTGCCACATTCGTCAAGTACATACTGCTTGATTTTAAAAGTGAGGAATCAGAAATAATTAAATCCGTTTTATATTCTCTAGCTAGTTTAGGGTAATACCCAATAATGCTTTGGATATAATTGACTAAAATATAGAACAATAAAAATAAAATTAAGTATATAACAAAATCCATTTTTTAATACTCCGAAAACTTGCTCTGCACTGCTGACTAAGCTGAAATTTAAGATGGGTGTCTTATTAATTCTTGCTTTTAATACTCCGAAAACTTGCTCTGCACTGCTGACTAAGCTGAAATTTAAGATGGGTGTCTTATTAATTTTATGCCCTCTTCGTAATCTAAAGGCTAATTCACAAAGAGGATATTAGGCGCTGCGCTTTTAGAGGAGATAAATAGCTTGAATCAAAACCTTTAAACCAATTTATGCTTTAATGTATGAAGTCAAGATTTGACCCCAATTACTTTCTCCACATAAAAATGCACGACGAACACAGCGTGAAATACAGTGATAGTATTTTGTATCAACCAAACTTATTTGACGCTTTCTTGCAATTGCCATAAGACACCCTGCTCTTTTTTGAACTAACTAAAACGTAGTCCTTAATTTTAAAAGGGCAAAATTAAGAATGGGTGTCTTATTAATTTCTAATTAAGAATGGGTGTCTTATTAATTTCTTTTTCTTATTAATTTCTTTTACGTTGGCCATTAAGCGCTACTTACCGTCATCCCATGAATTTAAAAAATCAGCTAATACATCGCCATGACAACTTTGAGGTTTGCAAAAACATCCCAATCGCTTTCCTTCTAACTTATAAACCTCGGATTTGTCTTTATTAAGAAATTTTTCATAATCAAAATCGTATTTATATTTTCTTATAACTTCTTCTCGACTATCGCCTTCTTCATACATCGAATATGGATTACCCCAGTAAGATCCACGACCAATATACTCATATTCTGAAGTGGATTTTTGAGAAGAAAACTGGCTATCTTTTTTGATATTAATCACACGAGTTATTTTAATTTGAATTTTACGCAATGGAATTTTATTATTTTCCAGTAGTAGAGTCTCATCCACAAATTCTTCACCATCATCAAATATAATGGCATGAGTAATGTTGTCCAGAGCAATTTCAGATATTTGTGATAAAGCTACACTGGTGTTTTCTTGTGAAAATAACCGATTAATCAAGTTATTATGATCATCCAAATACAAAACTGAGAATAAGTTTATATTCTCAGTTATCCTTAGGACTTTTCTTTTAAATTTCTCAAAGCAATTAAATTGCTTTGGATAAAGAATTAAAATATTTTTCATTTAATATAAGTGCTTAACTTTCAAGTCTAACTCTGAGTTTTCGTTCAAGTAATCCACAACTAAGCGCCTATGGCATAGGTGGGCTCATGCTCACTGCATAGTAAACAACCGTGGTCTAATAAAGTAGGTTTTACCGTCTTTTCTATCTGTCGCTGAGACATCAAATTTAGAAACTTGTCTTCATATTTTTCCCATGGCATTTCACCTTTTTTATAAAGGCTTAACATATCTTTTGTTGGTGCAAGTTCTGGAGTATGAATATATTCTGTACCACACAACTCTTTTAAAAAGAATTTTAAATCGTCTCTTTTCGCAAAGCCCGCAAGTTGCGAAACATTGTTCAAACGCACATCAAGTAATGTTGAAACATTGGATGCTTTAATAAAATTAAAAAAAGTTTCTGCATTTTTTTTAGTAAATCCGATAGTAAAAATATCCATTTTACCCCCTTAAAAGATAGTGGCGACTAGTTTATAACAATTGCCTTGAAATTCCTCTCCGAGACTTACACATATTACCCCACAAATTTTCGAGAAATCGCCGAAAAGATTGTCAAAATTTGGATCTGTTGCAGGTAATTCATAATCAAACTCGTTATATTTGAAAGATATTTTTCTTTTATCATCTTTCATATACAACTGAATATTATCAACTTTTACTAAGTAAAGTGACTGTTCAATTTTAATTGTTCCAAGTTGAATTTGAATATATGGAACACGATTTCCTTCCCCCCAAAGACTATCAGGATGGTCTAGGTGATTATTTAACTCGTTTAAATCAATAGAGTAATTTTGACGCCAAACAGTATCGTCAATTAGGTAGTTTTCTGGCTGATGGGTTAAAGGAACATGGCGAGAAAAATTCATGAATATTTTCTGTAATGGCTTTACAGTAAAAGTTCCATATGGATTTTGATATTTCGCCTGATTATGGTTAAGTTCTGCACCAGCTTCATTTGAAACTGGTCGAACCCACTGGCCACTCGCAAGGTATTTCCCTGCAATACAGTGTTGATGGTGTTTTATTGAATTAGCTAAAACAAGAATTTCTACTTGGTTCATAATGCCTCCATGCTGATGATACTCGACTTGCGTTTAACGCTTACATAAGCGGAAATTTGTAGTTGGCTAAAATTTTTGAGGAGCGGAAAACAGCCAACCGTAAATTTTCCGTTTAATGTTCTTGTTAGCTTTGGTTGTTATGAACGATAAATCTTGCACGCTCATATAGTTCGTCAAATGTTATAATCTCGGGGTTTGATGTATTTTTACGTAATAATTCAAACGACCTCAGTTTGTCTTTATTCACACCATTATCAGATACAAACTCATCCATACTTCCGATTACCAAGTATGATTTTGGTTGATAATTAAAGATTTCTTCACCAGTAGGATTCCCTACTTTATCATTAGGGGTAATTTTACTCGATAAATTTTCCACGGCCGAAGCAACAGTACCCTGTACTTGTGCAATAGCTCCCGCCAGTTCTTTTGATGGTGCCCAACATCCAGACCTATAAGGTTTTGTCTCAAGTAAATCTGTTGCATGAGTTTTAATTTCTATAAAGCAAAGGTTAGATATAATACCTTTTGTTTTCATTAACGCATCAACACGTTTACCGTGTGATACTACGCTAAACCCTTGGACTACTTGTTCTAATTTCCTGTCATCTAAACCAGACAAGAATATGTAACCTAACCCATAACCAAATATCCATGGGTTTTTTTCAAAGTATTTTTGCCAGAGACCTTCATTAGTACAGCCTTTTCTTTTTTTAATATCATCAAAATAATTTTGGTCAATTAGAAGCTGACTATATACACTCAACTGCTTCTTTCTGAAGCCTACAGCAATTAAGTCCTCCGTTGTCACTTCTGATTTCAAGGCTTCAGCAAATAGCTCTTGGTTTTCAGTAACAAAGGTTTTTGCTTGGTGAGTTGTTAAAGCTATTTTTCTAAGTTCT
Source organism: Pseudoalteromonas sp. 78C3 (assembly GCF_002836695.1). NCBI lineage: Bacteria > Pseudomonadati > Pseudomonadota > Gammaproteobacteria > Alteromonadales > Pseudoalteromonadaceae > Pseudoalteromonas > Pseudoalteromonas sp. 78C3. Next base: position 10,274 of record NZ_PJAV01000159.1, on the reverse strand, counting down.
TCATCCGTAATATTGACTTTAGATCTAGTTTTAAAATCTACAGCCTGAATATTTGCTAAGAATTCACAAAAGCGACCAATCTCTTCATCGACAAAAGAGAAACCAGAGCCATAAGGTTGACCTGTTTCTGTCATAAATTTTTGAACTGTGAGTACAAAAGTTTGTCTTGTATCCTCAAGAAACTTAGCTGTTATGTATGTTTTAGCATCTTGTTTCTTCCGTAGAACAACTTCATCTCGCTCTTTTACATATTCGTAACCATCTTCTGATGGAAGTATTTTTGAAGCTATCCGAACTCTACGCTCCTTATTTCCGAATGATTGGAGAGAAGGACTTATATATGTTTTTCCCGGAAGGGGATTTTGATAATCATCCATGTTCGATTCTACTCCGAAAAGCTAACAGCTTATTGAACTCCAATTTATTAGGTTATAACCCCTCTAAACTGCGTACATTACATTGTTAAATAATTACACTAAATAACTCTACTGGTAACAACGAACTACAAGGGTTGTTTAATGACCATTGTTATTTAACCCCAAAACGACCTTTAATAATGTTATGGGGCAAAACTTACATAGCTGTATTTATATACAGCCATTAATTGAATCTATTTTTATTTAAAGCTGAAAGCTTTATAGCCCTAGCCTTTAAAACCGTGAATCATTTTCACAAGGTTTACCATCGCCATCCCCATCCATTTTTGTATTCGGGCAATTATTTATAAAAAAGACCGCCTCTTCGCGTGAGCGCATTTCAGTACAATATTGCCTGCCATCACACGTAAAATTTTGCGTGCTTTTAGGAATAACGACTTTTGGGTATGTTTCATCAAAGGTGGCTAAATCGTCATTAGTGGCTAAATCATTGGTGATAATGGGTGTTTGGCTGCTTGAGTGAGTGTTGTATTTATTAATCGCATAAAAACAAAGTGCTGCAATAAGCGCTATTGAGGCAACTTTACCTAAAAAGCTACTGGCAAAATTAGATTTGGCAATGCGGTGCGGCTGGTTATTGTGTTTTTGATAAGGTGCTTTAAGCTCTGCAACGCCTTCTATACGGCAGTTAACTGCTTTGGTTTTACCGTCGGGCTGTGTAGCTACTTCAAAGTAAATGGTGTCGCCAACTTTTGGCTTGCGGCTCATGTGTTTGAGCGCCGATATGTGTACAAATGTGTCGTGTTCTAGGGTGTCTGATTTAATAAAACCAAAACCTTTGTCTGTTTTCCACGACTTTAACAATCCTTTGTTCATGTATTCACCTGCTCTGCTTAAGCTGCGTTTTACGCAAATTCCATTTAGTTAACACTTGTTATTATACGTTCCTAAATTAAAACCATGCAACTAAATATTCATATTGCGTTAATTTTACGCTTTACCTACTAAACCAAATTATTAAACTTAACCATTAAATTTAGCTAAAAATAAACGTGCTAAAAACAACTAAACCTCAACTTATTTTATTTATAATTTACGGCCAAATGTCCTTTAATTCACATCAACCATTACGCACTCACCCACCAGCTTAACAGCTTGTTTACACTAGGTTTTGTCATTAGTTATTTCTATCTGAATTAACCTTTTTTAGTACGATTTTTCATTCGTTATTTACTTAATTTATCTATACAATCCACACCTTATTTTTACGCACGTATTTTAAGTGATTATCTCATGCTATTAACGATTGTTTATATTATTGGTATTACAGCAGAAGCCATGACTGGCGCACTTAGCGCAGGACGAATGAAAATGGATTGGTTTGGCGTAGTGCTAGTAGCCAGCGCCACGGCAATTGGCGGTGGTAGCGTTCGAGATATATTACTAGGCAATTACCCGCTTACGTGGGTACAGCACCCAGAATATTTATTAATTACCTGTATTGCCGGTATTGTCACTACGTGGCTGGCTAAATGGGTAGTTAAATTTAAAGGCATATTTATGCGCTTAGACGCCCTGGGTTTAGCTGCCTTTAGTATTATTGGCTGCCAAGTGGGGCTAAATATGGGCCTGCATTATGGTATTTGTGTAGTGGCTGCGGTTGTTACTGGCGTATTTGGTGGATTACTTCGTGATTTAATATGTCGCCAAGCACCGTTGGTATTACATAACGAGCTATACGCGAGTGTATCCTTACTTGTTGCCTGTTTATACTTAGCGCTACACCATTACAATATTGACGATAACATCAGCATTATTGTAAGCCTTGTTGCAGGCTACTTAATACGTATGGCGTCAATACGCTTTAAGTGGCGCTTACCTACCTTTAGTTTATTAGAGCAGCACGCTAAATAAAAATAAGCTTTAATACAAAATAAGGCAGGTAATATACCTGCCTTAGTTAATATAACTATTAGCGTATTAATTTAATGCCCGCTTACATCACTTAACGCGGTTTTTAACCCGCTGTTATTTTGCTTAAGTACGCTAAAACTGCCATCGGTTTCTAACACTACTGCGGCTACATCTTCTATGGCTAGTATACCAGCGCCACGAATAGCGGCGCGAATTTCTGATTTTGTTACCCGCTGCGATTTAAGTGCAGCAGTGCAGTATTCACCATCACTCAGTAAAAGCGTGGGCTCTGCTTTTATAAGCGCAGCAAATTTTGACGTGCGCACACTAAGCCACGTAATAACATATTGCAGCCCTATTAATACTACAAAGGCAAGTATGCCCTCAGCTAACGGAACACTTTTTGAAATAATAACAGACGCCAATATAGAGCCCAGCGCAATGGTGACTATAAAGTCGAACACGTTCCACTTTGAAAGCGTACGTTTACCCGATACACGCAACCAAAACACCAGTGCAATATAACCCAGTACACCTATTGTAAGTACACGTAATAACCCCTGAATATCATCGTAAAACATAGTGGCTCCTTTTTTGTAAGTGCTCGTTATTTACTTACATTTTTTAATCTAATTAATTGCTTAATACCTAAAAACGTACCAAGTGGAATAAATAAAATCCACAGGTAGGCATAAAATTTTGAAATATTTATAAACATGGCTGAGCTGTTTATGTTTTTATTTAACCTACTATTTAGCACGTACGTATTTATAAAAAGCCCAATTAAAGCAGGAATAATTTGTATCAGTGATACAACAATGGCTGATGAAATATGCCCCGCGATTAACTTAGGATCACCACCAGCAAATACTGTATACGCATTATAAAACCCACTAAAAAAACTCGTGAGTGCGAGTAATAAAAAAGCCTGTAATATTAGACTTAGTAAAGGTAAAAGTGTTTTCAAAAAAAAGTCCTAGTTTGTGTTAATAATATGCACAAGAGATATTTAACAGCCCATTAGTTTTAATTATACGCTTTGCAAATACTGTGCTAGTAATTTAAAGGCAATTATAACGCGTTGAATTACCTAGAATGGTTTTAATTTAAGTGGGGGTTGATTATGATGGAACACGTAATACTTACACCCTTTTTATAATTTTCAGTAAGGATCACCATGTCTAACTATAACGAATCTCCAGAACAAGTTGAACAGGCCACTCAAGGCTTTGTTATGCAACAAACTATGTTACGTATTAAAGATCCAAAGCCGTCGCTTGAATTTTACCAAAATGTATTAGGTATGAAGCTGTTAGGTAAGTATGATTTTCCTGGTATGAAGTTTACGCTTTACTTTTTAGGCTACGAGCAAGAATTGCCACAAGGTGATGATAAAACTAAAGCAGAATGGGTGTTTCGTCGCCCTGCGCTAATTGAGTTAACCCATAACTGGGGCACCGAAACCGACGACAGCTTTGAGGGCTACCACAGTGGTAACCAAGAACCTAAAGGATTTGGGCATATTGGTATTAGCGTACCGGATGTTTACGAAGCCTGTGAGCGCTTTGCAAAGTACGACGTTGAGTTTGTAAAAAAACCAGATGATGGCTCAATGAAGGGCCTAGCATTTATTAAAGACCCTGACGGCTACTGGATTGAAATACTATCTGCCGAAGGTATTACTGAGATTATTCTTTCGCAATAACAATGAGCTGCTATAAAAAGAGCTCAGTTGTAATCTCCACCAGTAACTAATTACCAATTTAGAACCACTGGTTTTGTTACCTTGCTTTTAAGTGAGGTAACCCATTTAAACGTTTTAGGTAATTAGTTACCCGCCCCGCTGTATTGTAAGCATAAAAGGAGATTTAAATGCTCATTGGCATCATAGAAGATCATCAATTAGTAAGAGACAGCTTTAAAAAGCTTTTAGAGTTACAACCAGATTGGAAAGTAATTATTGAAGCCTGCAGCGTGACAGAAGCCAAGCTGGCTGTAGAGCTTGAACAACCTGATATATTTATTGTTGATATATCGCTTAACGGGACTGAAACCGGCCTTTCTTTTTTATCGTACCTTGAAGGGTCTTTCCCGCATATTAAAAGTATTGTGGCCTCCATGCACGACCACGAACCTTATGTAAGCAATGCTTTGCGATTAGGTGCTTTGGGTTATGTGTCTAAGCGCTCTGCCTCTGATGAGCTAATAGATGCAGTTAAAGCGGTCGCTTTAGGTAAAAGATACATTAGTGAAGACGTAAATTTTTCGATGAGTAGCGAAAATTTAGCATTAACTGTGCTTACTAACAGAGAGCTTGAAGCCCTTCCGTTATTTTCTAAGGGATTAAACGCTAAACAAGTTGCGCAAATACTCGAAATAATGCCTAAAACAGCACATGTACACAAAGCAAACATATACAGCAAACTTAATGTTACGACCTCGTTTGAACTGCTAAAAATTGCAATTGATGCGGGAGTAATACAGTTAGATGAACTTACCTAACGTTTCTTCTTTATCTAATGTTAGTTTTACTACCGCATACAAAGAGGTAGCTAAACAGTTATTGGTGGGGCTAATTTACTTTATTGCTTCACTCGCCGCTTTTTGGGTTAGCCAAAACCTTGAAACCGTACCCGAGAGCAGCGCGATATTTATTCCCGCAGGCGTAAAAATTGCGTTTTACTTACTCACTCCAACACGATATTGGCTCACCTTATGGGTTGTATCGCGCGCTTTAGCTGCACAGCTTGGTTTAACATACAGCGGGGTTTGGGAGTTTGATTTATTTCATGGCTTTTGGCAGGAGCTTTGCTTTATAGCGCTTGTTTATGTGTTTAAAAATAGCCGCTGGCCGCCAAGCATTAACGACAGCCTAGGTATACTTTCGTTAATACTGCTTTGTGTTGCAAGTACATCTATAAAGTGGTTTTTGTTTGCCAGTGCGTTTGAATTTACAAATGTATTGGTTGCTAAAGAGCTACTGCAGTATCAGTTAAACATGTGCTTGGGCGATATTACTGGCTCGCTGTTAATTGCCCCTTTTATTATGTTAATTTACGATTCTAAATACAGTTTTAACACAGTCAGGCTCACTAAATTATTTGGCCTAGTAGCCACTTTAGTGTGTTTTATATTAATTGTATTTTTTGTCTATGCGGTTCGCCCAGACACCTACCCGCTATTAAGGCTTGCATCGTTACTACCTATAATTTGGTTTTCGTATAAGTATGGCTCGTTAGGGGCTGTAAGCAGTGCAGCGCTAATTAACGCATTAATAATTGTTGAAGCAAGCATTACGCACGAGCCTAGCAATACCTACATTAGCCAGTTATTTATTTTAGCAAACGCAATTACCAGTATGGTTTTAGGCGCTGCAATTACTGAGCTTAAACGTAAAAACAACGAGTTAAAGCAAATCAATAAAGAGCTTAAAGAGCAGCTAACTCAAAACACGGCGCTGGCTGCCAAAATGGTGTCGGTGCAAGAAAACGAGCGAAAGCACCTTTCGCAAGAGTTGCATGACGAATTAGGGCAAAACCTAACAGCATTAAAAACAGATTTAGCTATTTTGTCGCACCTTAGTAACGAAGATACCCAATCGTTTGTGACTACATTAAAAAACAATGCTAATTCGATGTATGACTCTGTTTATCAATTAATGCATTATCTTCGCCCGCGTGAGCTAGATGAACTCGGTTTAGAAAAGGCAATAACACAAGGGCGACTAAAAAGCTTACTGCACAAGGCAAATATTAAGTATCAGCCACAATTTAAGTTAGATAATAGCCTTTCAAAAGATCACGAAATAGCTATTTACCGAATTTGCCAAGAAGCAGTAACCAATTGTATGAAGCACAGCAATGCCAGCAAACTGGTTATAAATATAATAAACAGCGACGAATTTATTGAGTTAACAATTAGCGATAACGGGACTTTAGTAACCCCAACAGATAACTCAGGCCACTACGGTTTAGCATTTATAGAGGAGCGCACTACGGCGTTAGGCGGCACTTTTAAGGTGTTTAAACAAAATGGCTTTACCATTAAAGTAAAGCTGCCTTTGAGTTTTGATGGCGCAATTAATTAGCAAACATGAACTTGTTTGGTATAAAACTTTTGCCTTAATTGGCCTTCGTCAAGGTGGTCGGAATTAACTTGAATCTCGGCTTGATTACCTAATAGCTGTAATAGCATGCCTTTTGATATTAGATAATTGCCTAAACTTGATTTTACAATGACTTCTTTGCCTATGGCTTCTTGTAAGCGTGGCGTAGGTAGGCTCGGATGGCTAATTGGTTTTAAGCCCTCAGCTGAGGTAAATAAGTTTATGCAATGCTCTTTAGCGGCAACAATACTTTCGTTTTTACTTTTAATTACATCAACATTATTTAAAAAATGAATTAGTGCTTGGTTAGCCCGATCAAACTCTGCTGATACGTCATCTATATTGCGGGCGGTTGCCCATTTGCGCACAACTATATATTCGTTTTTTTTAACACGAATTAAGCTTATTGAAGCTCCGGTCATTCTGCTATTCCACTCAATGCGGTAGCAATCAGTTCCTAAGCTGTGAAGCAACACGCTCATGCTTCCAAAATCCTTTGTACTTTCATCAATCAAGCTCATTTTCGATCCCTCACTTGCAAGTTACAAGGAGTGTATAAACGATTACTTAAGTAATAAATCATCCATATTCTTAATCGCTCTAGGAAAATGGCTTATATAAATTTTGGATTTAGTGGCTTTTAAGTTAATAACTAATATTACAAACAAAAAAGCGAGTGGTTTAGCTAACTGCTAATAATTAATTTGTAAGTGATTTATAGCTTATTTATAAGCCCAGGCATCGGTTATTGTTACTTGGCAATTGTTATAACTGGCCGCTTTTTTTTGCGCAATACCTCTTACTCTAAAGTTTGTTGAGTCATTAGGAAGTATAAGTAGGTCTTCGTCGGTTATTGATAGCGTATCGACTAGCGTGTTTTGCTCGGTTAAAAAATCGACCTTAAACTTTATATTTTTAAAGGCGAAGTCCGACTCGTTTTTTACCTGCCCTATGCATGCAACATACAATGCATCGTTTTCATTTTTAGTATGAATTTGGCTAACATTAGCGATTAAGTTTTTTTGTGCTTGATCTTCAAGCCCTGCTACATAAATATTTTGATAAAAAATAAACCCAAAAATACCAACAATACTAAGTGCTAATGCACCAATAATAATGGGATTGTTTTCTAAGTTAGAGTATTTGGCTTGAAGTGAGGTGCATTGTGGGCATTTTTTAGCCCGTGAATCTATAGCGCTAAAGCACATAATACATTCTTTAGTGTGTTGCACCTTTTCCATTACAATAAGCATCCTTGTTAAGTATTAAATGTTAAGTATTGCTGGCTTTAAAGTATTTTACTTTACTCGTACCTAGTAACCCCGTAAACACATATAGCTTAAAAAAGTAACGATTTTATAAAGCAACATAAATAACTGTATATAAACACAGTGTGTGCAGTTTTGGTATTTAAACCCGCATATGCAGCCGATACTAAATTAAAAAGTGCTTATGAAAAAATAGCCCGCATAAAATTATGCGGGCTATTTAATTTAGGGTTAAATACGTTTATTTAAATATATTATTGTTCCAGTAATGTTAGTGATACATCGTCCACATAAAAGTCAGCTGTGATCTCGTTTGATTCAACATAAAGTAAAGCGACACTTTCTTGTGTTGTGATTGAATGCGTGTAGGTACCTGACAACTGTACCCAACTACCCGCGCTTACTGTTGTAACGGGCGTGAGTTCAAGATACTCAGTGCTAGCGTGCTCTATTTGTAGGGTTAGTTTTACCCCTGGTGAAACGGTGCTGGTATCGTTAGATAACTTAATCCATGCAGACACATTATATGTTTCACCTGCTGTAAATAAGCCTTTAACATCTTTTTGAATACCATTCCACGTTTCAGTTCGCCCTTGTACTAAAGCACTATTACTGCCAGTGTGAGCTTGGGTTGCATCTAGGGTTATGCTTGCACTTCCGCGCGCTTGCCATGAATCAAGCCCAGCTTCAAAGTCACCATTGGTGAGCAGTTCTGATGAAGGGGTTGGCTCTACTACTTCAATTAGCTCTTTTAATGCATTTGCAAAACCTTGTAACGCTGGCTTAGCTGTATAATCGTTAAAAAATAAAAGTGGCCATTCTGTAGTAGGCTCTGGCCAGTTTTGTAACCAGCTATCCTCGTCAATTACACCCCAAATAGTTATGCCACCGCGTTGATCTTCAGGGACAGTTTCTAAATAGGTTTTAACTATATTGTAGTAATACTGCTTTTGTTCATCCGCTCTTTCACTTGTTAGGTAAGTTAAAGGAATGCCACCTTCGTTGTTCATTCGAACATCTAATTCGGTAATTTTAACTTTAATTTTAGGGCGAATATCGACCACTTTTTGAAGATGAGCTTGTATTGTAGAAATATCAGGGCTGTTGAGTGAAATATGAGATTGAAAACCTATGCCATCAATAGGCACGCCATTATTTTGAAAATCGTTAACCATAGATATAACGGCATCTAATTTGTCGGCGTTCCAAATTAGGTTGTAATCGTTGTAGTATAAATCTGCATCGGGATCGGCAGCTCTTGCGGCTTTATAGGCTAGCGGTAAAAATTCAGCACCTATGTTTTCAAACCACACCGATTCATCGGCACTGTCACTTGTGGTTTTTTCGCCACGGTATTTACCATTTTCCATAAACGCTTCGTTAACTACATCCCAACTCACTACGGTATCGTTAGCGCCTTCTTCTTCAAAATGAGTGGCTATTTGCGTTATGTGATCTTCCATCATTGTTATCCAAGCAGCTTTATCCCCTTGAAAACTTTGCATCCACGGTGCTATTTGTGAGTGCCACACAAAAACATGGCCATGCACGGTGAGTGAGTTGTCTTTTGCGTAGTTTACAAGCTCATCAGAATCATCATAAAAAAATTCGCCTTGGGTAGGTTGTAAATAGGTAGGCTTCATAATATTTTCGGCAGATAGTTGATTAAAGTGTTGTTCAATAATCGTTTTAATTTCTGGTCTATCTATTATGCTGTTACCAAAATCGCCCGCAGGCACGGCAACGCCTATGTTAAAGTTAGGTGCTAAAGCTTTTAAACTTTGTGCTGTTACTTCGCTGTATTGCACATCAGGTATTTCTTCTGCTGGTACATCGTCTAAAATAAAGCCTGAAAACTCGTCTATGTATATAGATTTATTAATGTTTTCTTCTTTTGAAAAGTGAATTGCTAACCTAACTAATGAGTCAGCTTCGGCAGTAGCAGCTGTTAATGTTATTTTTTGCCACTCACCTGTTAGCGTTTCTTTTACTAGGCTAAGCTGGCCGTAATCTGGAGCAGGTGTCTGTATCCAAAAATCGGCACTGGTTCCCTCTTCCCCTTTGGCCCAAACACTAAACTCGTAATTTTTACCGCCGGTGACAGGAATGTCCTCATAAGCTATTTCAATACCCCAAGGGTTATCACCTAATGTATTAACAGTAACCTGAACCGCTTTAGTGCCTTTGTAAGCATTAACGCCTTCTTCTGATTCGATTACTTCTATTGTTGAAGAAGCACTTGATTCTTGATCTGGCCTAAATACCCAATTTCCAACTGGTGTTGTTTGCCCTGCCGCGTCTTCTTCAAAGCTACCATTTATTATTTCAGCCGCTTCTGGGGCGTCAGGTACTGGCGTTTCTGGCACTACAACTTCAGGTGTTTGTACTTCTGGCACCTCAGCGTCGTTATTATTCCCTCCGCACGCCATTAATAGTGACACTAAGGTCACTAATCCGGTGTTACGAAAAATCGATTTTTTCATTTTTTATTCCTTAGACTAGAGCAATAAATGAGTCGTTTAGCAAAATGTTATAATCGTCATCTCAGTGAGTAAAAATGATGGAATATTTTACATCAATTCAAATACACTTTTATTCACAATGACTACA
>NZ_PJAV01000158.1:0-29614 GCF_002836695.1 Pseudoalteromonas sp. 78C3 | reverse complement strand
GGCTTGTTTGGATAAGCATTGAGTATAAATTTTTTTGTGTCTAAAAAAGTATTCGCAATGATTTTAACATTTGAATAATAGGTCAGCTCGATAGCAGTACCTTTTGTATTTCTAAACGTATTATATCTTACTAAAGCCTTAGACACTGGCTTTACAGAGGCGAATTTTAAAGAGCCTTTCATGCCTTCGAAAGTATTATTTTCAACTCTAATATCATGCGTACCACCAAAGTTATTATTCCAAGGGTGAGTTGTCGTAACTTGCGTGATATTTTCAAAGTAATTATTACTAATCTTGATTCTGAAAGAATTAATAGGTCCTTCGAAAGAAGATAAGTGAGAAGAAGTAGCTCTAATTGCTGCATCTCCGAAGTTAAAAAATTGATTATGATGCACTGAAATATCAGAAGAACCAGCTAAAAGTAAACCTTGCTCGCCCCAAGCGTAATTAACCTTATCTTTTGTTAGCCCTTCAAAGATGAAGCCTTCAATAGTTACAAAATGTGAGTTATAGAAAGCTAAAATATATTCACCTTCAAATCTATCACACTTTCTCAGCACTACTCCCTTTTTTGCAGAGATAACAACATTACTGATGTTTTTAAAAATTATAGCTGAGCAAATATCATAAACGCCTGGTTGTTCAATAATTAATTCACCATTCTCCTCAGTGTTCAAAATTAATTCTTTTAACGATTGAGAGTCATCGGCCCCATCATCTGGAATCATGAAACTTAATGCTTGAGCACTGAATATACCTAAAGAAAAAATAAACAAGAGACATAAAATATTACGCATAATATTTCCTTTCATTTAGTGAATAAAATAGAAGTTTTTAACGATGATAAAATTGCATTATTGCTTTTGTAAAATGCGCTGCGCCAAATAATGGTACTGAGTTAAATGAAGTTCTTTATTTGTAGAACTTTAATTAAGCCCACTTCTAAAGTATTAGTCGAAGGTAAGTGTAATTGCAATAATTACACTTTATTTACATAACAATTACGAGTAAAGGATTGTTATTCGAGGCAGGTACTAACGAGGTTTTACTATTGCTGCGGTTTTAGCCAAGGCATCATTATCTAAAATTGTAATAAATTTACCCTCTACTTTAATTAAGTCAGCTTTTTGAAAACGACTTAATAAACGGCTAATGGTTTCTACTGTTAGGCCTAAGTAATTGCCTATTTCGCCACGAGTCATTGTAAATCTAAATTCTTTACGCGAAAAACCACGCTCACCAAAACGCTCTGACAGGTTATAAATGAAACTAGCTAAGCGTTCCTCTGCTGATTTTTTATTGAGTAATAGCAGCATTTCTTGATCGTATGTAATTTCACTGCTCATTAAGCGCATTATTTGTTGGCGAAGCTTTGGTAATTTTCCTGATAGTTCATCAAGAGTATCGAATGGGATTTCGCACACCATTGACGTTTCAAGTGCTTGCGAAAAACTGGGATGAGTCATTTTACTTATTGCGTCAAAACCAACTAGGTCGCCCGCTAAATGAAAGCCGGTAATTTGCTCATCACCTCGCTCCGATAGCGTGTACGATTTAAATGAACCAGAACGAACCGCATAAATAGCCTGTAAAGGTGCACCTGATTCAAATAGATAGTCGCCTTTATGGAGTGGTTTTTTTCGCTCAATAATTTCGTCAAGCTTGTCCATTTCTTGGCCATTAAGTGAAAATGGCAAACACAATTGACTAATACTGCAGTTATTACAGCTAATAGCACAATTACCTTTAGCGCGACTTTGAGAGAAATCCATAATTTAATCCGTTTAAATTTTTATACACGACTGCAAAATAACCATAAAGGTTAATAATGCGAATAGATTAATGTACCAGTTTGTCAGTTGCAATAATCAATAAGTAGATACCATACCAAATTATAACACTGCCTAATACAATTCGGGTCCATGGATGGTTAATAATAGTATTTAGTTTTTGCGCGGTAATGCCTAATGTGATCATCGCGGGAAAAGTACCCAAAGCGAAGCAAAGCATAACTAAGGCACCGTCTAGGGCACTTGGGCTAGTCATCGCCCATGTAAGCGCTGAGTATACAAGCCCACAAGGTAGCCATCCCCACAACGCACCGTAACCTAGGGCTTTAAAAGGAGAGTTAATAGGCATTAAATATTTATTTAGCTTAACAATATGTTGCCACACCAAGGTTTTACCAATTTTCTCTAACCATTGCAAAGTAGGGCCCAAGCGCATTATATACACACCAACGAGGAGCATAAAAATAGCTGCAATGAACGAAAGTACTAAAGAGAAGGAGGTGTTTTGCCTTGCAAATTGGCTGCTAATACCAGCAACAAGTGCGCCTGCTGCCATGTAGCTCAGAGCACGTCCAATATTATAAGCAAATGAATAGGTAAATGTTTTGCGTTTGTCACTTGCTAGTTGTAATGAGCTTGCAATACCGCCACACATAGCAATGCAATGACCGCTACCTATTAGCCCCATTAAAAAAGCGCTGGTATAAAGAGGGTCAATCATTACTTTTGTTATGTTGCTCTTTGTCATCTTCAAACAAAATACTATGACCTTGCTTGTTTAAGTCAGAAAACTGCTCGCTTTTCACTGCCCAAAAGAAAACACCAATAGCAATAATGACGAACAAAATGGCGATAGGGATCAAAATGTAAATTATGCTCATAACTTTAATAGCCTTAGTGAATTACTAATCACAATAATTGAGCTGGCAGACATGCCAATAACAGCCATCCAAGGAGCAACTAAGCCCAACGCTGCCAGTGGTAATATTGAAGCATTATACAATAAAGACAGCGCAAGATTTTGCTTAATAATACGTCTGGTTTGTTTTGCTACATTAAGTAAGTGACCAATGGAGGCTAAATCGCTATTAAGAAGTACTACATCGGCGCTATTTTTTGATATGTCTGCACCGGTTTCCATAGCAATAGATAAGTGCGCACTAGCAAATACCGGGCTGTCGTTTACACCATCACCTACCATTGCAACGACTTCATTTTGTGAAGACCATTGCTCAACGGCGGTTTGTTTATCTTGTGGAGAACATCCAAATTGCACACTTTCAAGTTTAAGTTGCTTAGCTACTTTTTGCCCAGCATCTGACGCGTCACCGGTTAACATGTGACACGTTAAGTTTTGCGATTGAAGTGAGTCTATAAGCTTTTTAGCATCGCTTTTCACTTTATCAACAAAGTAAAAACGTGCAACAACTTGCTTATTTATATACAAGCTCGCTTGTGCATTTGATTTTTTGCTATTAAACCAACCACTTTTACCAATTGCGTAATGATTAGTTGCATCTTGTGCGCTAATTCCCAGCCCTGGATGTACTTCAACGTTATTAAGACTGCGGTGAGCTGGCGTAAACTCATCAAATGCACTGGCGATAGGGTGCTCAGAATAACGCTCTAGCATGGCTGCCATATCTAGCACTTGCGCTTTTGTATACTGTTTATCGATTATATCTACTTCATCAAGGCTAAATTTACCTTGCGTAAGCGTGCCCGTTTTATCAAATGCAAATAAAGTAATTTGAGAGAGGGTTTCGAGCACATGCGCTTGTTTTATCAATACACCTTTGCGAGTAAGCGTTGCCACCGCACATGTAAGCGCGGTAGGTATAGCTAAGCTCAGGGCACACGGGCAGGTAGCAACTAAAACCGAAATGGTAATCCAAAATGCGTGTTCAGGATCAATTTGGTACCAGCCAATGGCTGTAAGTGAAGCAAATATAAGCAGGCACGCTATAAACCATTGCGCAACTTTATCTGTAATTTCAACCAGTTTAGGGCGTTTAGTTAATGCATTATGTTGCAAGCGTATAATTTGATTTAAAAGCGTATTTTGGCCAATTTTATTAATTTTTATTTCAATAACGCCGTCGTGGTTAACGCAGCCGGCGTAGACATTGTGGCCAATAAATTTTGTAACGGGTTGATGTTCCCCCGTCATCATTGATTCATCAACCGTAGTTTTACCTTTAATTAATTCGCCATCGGCAGGAATTGTTTCGCCGGCTTTAATGAGTACTACGTCATTAAGTTTTAGTTTTTTGGCTGCTATTATAAGCTCTTCGCCACTTTCGTTAATAGTGCGGGCTGTTAATGGCAATAATTTTTGTAAGTTGGCAGTAAATTCGCTCGCTTTTAAACGCGCTCTAAATTCAAGGTACTTACCTAATAAAAGTAAAAAGGTAAACATGCACACAGATTCAAAATACACTTCGCCGACTTGCATAAATGTGGCGTAACAACTTGCGCCAAACGCACCAAAAATAGCCAGCGATACGGGTAAATCCATATTGAGCTGTTTTGCTTTTAAGCCATTTATAGCATTGGTTAAAAAGGGCAGTGCGCTATATAAAATAACCGGAGAGGCCAGTACCAAGCTGATCCATCTAAAATACTGCTCAAAGTTACTGTCCATGCCTGAAAACATGCCAAAGTACATGGCGAACGCAAACATCATTACTTGCATGGTCATTAAGCCTGCAACACCTAAACGGCGAATATAGGCTTTGGCAGTTTGTTGTTTTTGCTTAGCTTCAATATCTGATTGAAATGGGTAGGCTTTATAACCAATTTTAGCTAAGGAAGTAATAACCTCACTCAACGGGGTGCTGGTTTTATCCCATTGAATCATCGCGCGGTTGGTAGATGTATTTACATCAACACGCTTAACTGAGGTTAAATTTAAGAGTTGTTTTTCGATAAGCCATGCACAAGCGGCGCAGGTTATACCTTCAACGCTTAATAATACCTCTGAGATATTATCGCTAGTGGCTATAAATTCGTCTTGAATGTCTTCGTTGTCATAACTTTTTATAAATGCGAGTTGCTCAGGTACCAGCTGTTCGACCTTTCCAGCACGAACCGTTCGGTATTTATAATAATCGGTCATACCTTGATCAACAATATTTTGCGCAACAGCTTGGCAGCCAATGCAACACATTGGCTGGGCAATATCGTCAATTATAACGTTTGCGCTAAATCCGTTTGGCACACTTTCAAGGCAATGAAAGCAAGAGTTAGACATAGTTATTACTACTTATAATTAGGAGTAACTAAAACGGTTTGTTCAGTTGGTAACGTTATATTTTCTTTCATTTTCCAACTGCCATCTATTGGCTCAATAAATACTGAGTAGGCGCCTTGTGTATACTCATTAAGTAATGCAGTAAATTCCTGATTGGCATTAGGAGTAAGTGTTGCTTCAAAGTCATGCGCTTTAATGGTGCGATGGTAAAACGAGAGCTTTAATACATGCACGTTACTGCTGTCGCCTTTTGTAAACTTAAAGCTTACACGCTCGTTGGTTACATTCAATTCGCCATGTAAATAAAGTGCTTTTGCTTTTTCAAACTTAGTCAGTTCTAAGTTTATTGCTTTACCTTTTTTGTAGTAGTCGTCAACAACCATATCTGGACCGTTACCTATTGCCGTAATAAATAAGCTAATACAGCCAATAATGGCAACTAACGGAAAAAAGATTAAAAACCAAGGCCAAAAATTTTTATACCACGGAGTAGGTTGCATAGTGTCTCTAAAATTAGTTTAGGAAGCGTTATTTTATAGGAATTATACGTAAAAGACTAAAAAAAAGCCTCACAGTGGAGGCTTTTTTGATCTGGATTAATCTATTGAATTAAATAAATTAATTTATAAACATTTTATTAACCGCGTGCTTATTTATCTTGCGATAAACTGTAAACATAGGCAGTTAATAAGTGAATCTTATCTTCACCTAAAATGTCTTTCCATGCAGGCATTACACCGGCACGGCCGTGGTTAAGAGTTTCTTCAACAGCACGTTGAGAACCACCATATAACCAAATGTTATCAGTCAGGTTAGGCGCGCCAAATGGTAGGTTATGTGCAACCGACCCTTTACCGTCAGCACCATGACATGCGGCACACATTGCAAACTTAGCGGCACCTGCGTCTGCGTCTTTTTGGTTAACAGTACGCCCAGAAAGGCTCAGCACATGTGCTGTCATTTCTTTAACGCCTTGTTCGCCAAGAGCAGGACCCCAAGCTGGCATTGCTGCAATACGACCATAAAGAAGTGTTTCTTTAATTTTGTCAGGTGTTCCGCCATATAACCAATCTTTATCAGTTAGGTTAGGGAAGCCAGTACCACCACGTGCATCAGAGCCATGGCATTGCGCGCAGTTTTGTGAGAATAAACGCTGACCAATTTCAATGGCGACTTGGCCATCTGTTTGCTCATGTTTATTATCATTATCAAGTGCTATTTGCTGCGCTGCATCACCTTCAAATTTAGAACTAACTAAATCTAAAACGGGTACTTGTGCAAGTTTATTAAAAATAGGACCAAAGCGCTCTTCTGCAGCTTCGTACTCTTTATCAAGTTTTACAAAGCGACCATCCGCTTTTGCCTCTGCAACTGCTTTTTTAGATTCAGCTAAAGACGTAATACCTTGGTTAGAGCTAGTCCATTTACCAAAACCTTCCCAGTTACCTAAACCTGGGAAAGCTGCAAGGTAATATACCGACCAAGCAAAAGTTGCGAAAAACATGTAAGTCCACCATTTTGGTAGTGGATTATTTAGCTCTTCAATACCGTCAAATTCATGTCCACAGCTTTCACCTTCTTCTACGCCTGCATAGTTTTTTAAGTTCCAAACTAATAAGCCAAAGATGATGCATAAGCATGCAAGGGTTAATACAATAACCCAAATACTCCAAAAGCTAGTCATTTTTCAGACTCCTTTTCCTCGTTAGAGAGCGTGTTGTCATGTTTTTTTTCATCTTCAAAAATGGCATTAGCTGCGCTGTCGAAACGAGTTTTGCTTCGCTTGCTATATGCCCATGCAACAATCACAATAAACAATACTAAAATTACCAGAGTCAAAATACCTCTGTATGTTCCGTAATCCATAATTTTTTACTTCAAGTGGGTACCAAGTTGCTGTAAATACGCGATGAGAGCTTGGATTTCTGTTGCGCCTTTGCCATCATTCATAGCATTAACTTTATCAACATCTGCTTGAAGCTCTGCATCATCGCCATAACCTAAACCCGGATGTTTTGGGTTTTCTGGGTTAATAGCAAAAGTATCACGGAAAAGTTGTAGTTTTTTCAGAGTAAGGCTTGTATCAACCGTATTCTCTGCTAACCAAGGAAAGCCTGGCATGTTTGACTCAGGAACCACAGCACGTGGATCAACTAAGTGAGCATAATGCCAATCGTCCGAGTAGCGCTTACCAACACGAGCCAAGTCAGGACCAGTACGTTTAGAACCCCATAAAAACGGATGATCCCATACTGATTCGCCTGCTACAGAGTAGTGACCATAACGCTCAACTTCATCACGAAAAGGACGAATCATTTGTGAGTGACAGTTAGAACAACCTTCACGCACGTAAAGGTCGCGGCCTTCCATTTCTAAAGCGTTAAGAGGGCGTAAACCCTCCACTGGTTTAGTTGTATCGTCTTGAAACATTAGCGGAGTGATCTCAACTAACGCGCCAAAGCTAATAGCAAAAACAGTCAGAATAGCCATAAGGCCAACGTTCTTTTCTACTATTTCATGTTTGTTTTGTGAATTTTTCTTGCTCATCATCTCACTCCGTTATGCTAATTGTGCTTGCGCGTCTAGTTTCAGAGATTCTTTCTCAGCTGAAATAGTGCGGTAAACGTTATAAGCCATAACTAACATACCCGTTACGATGAATACACCGCCTACAAAGCGCATGATATAGAAAGGATGCGACGCTTCTAAAGACTGCACAAAGCTGTACATTAATGTACCGTCAGCATTTACTGCACGCCACATTAGACCTTGCATTACACCTGAAATCCACATTGCAACAATGTATAAAACAACACCTACAGTGTGTAACCAGAAGTGGGTATTAACCAATTTAACGCTATACATACGACCTTGCGCGAATAACGCAGGAATTAAGTGGTAAATAGCACCAATTGAAATCATAGCAACCCAACCTAGTGCACCTGAGTGTACGTGGCCGATTGTCCAATCTGTGTAGTGAGATAACGCATTTACAGATTTAATTGCCATCATTGGACCTTCAAACGTAGACATACCGTAGAAAGACAACGAAACAACTAAGAAGCGTAGTACTGGATCAGTACGTAGTTTATGCCACGCGCCAGATAGCGTCATAATACCGTTAATCATACCACCCCAAGACGGTACGAATAGGATAATAGACATAACCATACCTAAACTTTGCGTCCAATCAGGAAGCGCTGTGTAGTGAAGGTGATGAGGACCAGCCCAGATATATAATGAAATTAGAGCCCAAAAGTGAACTACCGATAAACGGTATGAGTACACTGGACGACCTGCTTGTTTAGGTACAAAGTAATACATCATACCCAAGAAACCAGCAGTAAGTAGGAAACCTACAGCGTTATGACCGTACCACCACTGAACCATAGCATCTACCGCACCAGCGTAGATTGAATATGATTTAGTTAACGATACAGGCACTGCCATGCTGTTTACAATGTGTAGTACTGCAACAGTAATAATAAAGCCAGCATAGAACCAGTTAGCAACATAAATGTGCGACACTTTACGCTTGATTAAAGTACCAAAGAATACAATAGCGTAAACAATCCAAACCACAGCGATTAAAATATCGATTGGCCATTCAAGTTCTGCGTATTCTTTTGAGCTAGTAATACCAAGTGGTAATGTAATTACTGCTAATACAATAACTAGCTGCCAGCCCCAAAAAGAAAAGGCGGCGAGTTTGTCTGAGAAAAGACGCGTTTGACAAGTACGTTGTACGACGTAATAAGACGTCGCAAAAAGTGCACTGGTACCAAATGCGAAAATTACTGCGTTCGTGTGTAACGGACGTAGTCGAGAGTAAGTTAACCATGGTGTATCAAAGTTAAGTGCTGGCCAAGCTAATTGGGCAGCAATCAGAACCCCAATACTCATGCCAACGATGCCCCAAATCACTGTCATAATAGCGAATTGGCGTACAACCTTATAGTTATACTCAGTTTGTGATGCTACTGTTTGGCTCATTTTCTGGCTTCCGCTGCAATAAATGCGTTTAGAAATGAATTACCCACCTTTAAAAGTGGGGCCTACTATTTTCTCAAGCGTGTTATCTAAAACTTTCAATACATGAAAGCTTCAGAAAAAAAAATTGAGAAACCCTTATTTTTTGCGGGTGAAATGATAAATTTTTTGGCCTAAAAAAGATAGGTCAATTACATAAAATTATGACATCAATCAATGTTTGTGAGCTTGTTGTTTATTTTTTGATACAGTTTGTGCCTAATTTGGCTTAATAGTAACACTCGCACTTGTTATTTGCAGTCGCGATTATTAGTATTTGTTTTTCTTTAGTGCGAAATTGTTATGCTTATATATAGATTAAGTTTATTCACGGCGGTATTTTTTTTATTAACAGCATGTGATTTTTCCAAAAATACAGATGAAAATTTTCTAGAAAATGCCACATGCACAGCCAATTTGCCTTGTACTTTTTCAAATGATGTTAAAGTATGGTTAAGCGAGAAAACTCTTTCTCCCGAAACTCCATTTACTATTTTTAGTGATTTGCCAACAAACCTTACAATTGAAGATGCCAAGCTTAAAGGCATTACTATGTATATGGGTTACATTCCTCAGCAATTTAAAAAACATAATGGCCTGTGGCAGAGTAATACCATGGTTGGCATTTGTTCTGAGCAAAATATGCTCTGGAATTTAGAGCTAACAGTCAAAGATAATACAACCTCTTTAATACAAACACTAAATTACTCTTTTTATGTAACGTATTAGGCTTAATACCTAACTTTCATGCAATCCATTTACCATTAGCAATTTGCATTGTTATCCATACGATTATTTAAGCGAGAAGATCACTAAAACTGCTATTTGAATCAAGTAGCCAATATAAGTTTTTATAATATGAAACTAATTCAATAAAGACACAGTTTTAATTGTGGCTGAACAAAAAGTCTAATCAAAAAAACCGCAAAGTAGTCAGATAAAGCTATTTAAGCACCAAACATGCGTAAATTCGGTTAGTAATTAACATTTAGTTTTGCGGTTTTAATAATTTGCTGTGATTAACTTGTTAATTTATCTGAATTTGGTACACAATTCGATTAATTACATTGAATTACAAAGTTGACCAGTTTGGTTTCAACTGTGTTATTTAAGTATCTTAAATTGTTTATGCTATTGATATTTAAATGTATTTATTCGTTAACAATGAAACAAGTTGTAACGTATGTCCCCAAAAGAGTTGTTCTATTTTGTTGGTTGATAAAAAGCGTACTGGCGTTAAGTTTTCGTTCAGTTAAAAACGCCTAAGTTGCCCATCTGACTCACTATTCTTATAACAAGTGAGCATTACCAATAAAGGTAAACTTCAACAAGTAGGGTTCTTTCATGAAAAAATCAACTCTTGGCTTAGCTGTAATTGCAGCAATACCAATGTTCTCAAGTGTGCAAGTTTTAGCGGCTGACGAAGCAGCTACATCAATTGAAAAAATTCAGGTGACGGGCTCTCGTATTAACCGTACTGATATGGAAACAGCAAGCCCAATCACAGTTATCGGTGATGACTTCATTGCAAAAAGTGGTTTCACATCTGTTGCTGACATACTTTCTACTCAGCCATCAGCTGCTGGTATTAGCTTAGGCGCTTCAAGTAATAATGGTTCAGGTGGTTCTGCGACAGTTAACTTACGTGGTATGGGTTCGCAACGTACACTGGTATTATTAAATGGTCGTCGTATGGTTTCTTCAGGTACCGGCGCAGATTCTTCTGTTGATTTAAATACCATTCCTGTAGCAATGATCAAATCTATCGAAATCTTAAAAGACGGCGCGTCTGCAGTATATGGCTCTGATGCTATTGCTGGTGTTGTTAACATTATAACAAAGAAAGATTTTGAAGGTTCAGAGCTAAACGTTGAAGGAAGCCGCACTACAAAAGGTGATGGCAATAACTACGGTGTTAGTTTATTACACGGAATGAATATTGCCGATGGCAACTTAGTTGTTGGTGCTCAATACTCAAACCGCGGTGAAGTAATTCAGTCGGATCGTCGTTTTGTAGAGCCTGGCGAGTCTTCATTTATCCCTGAAGGAACACTGGGCGGCAGAACTTACCAGGGTAATGGTGTTTTTGCAGATAGAACTACTTCATACGACTTCACAACATCAAGCTATGCTCAAACACCTAATGAGCTATACAGCTTATTTACTAGTTTTGACAAAGAGCTAGACTCAGACACTACATTTAATGTTGATTTGATGTATACACGTCGTGAATCTAATCAACAACTTGCACCACAACCAGCAAGTATTGATTTAAGTACTTCTAGCTTGGATTCAACTTACACAGATAGCTTCCGTGACGCAGATACAGGCGATCTTGCTGACTCTTTAGAGTACAGAAGAAGAATGGTTGATGCTGGTCCTCGTATTTATGAGCAAGAAACTGACACTTACCGTGTATCTGTTGCATTACAAGGTTTATTAGATAACGATGCAAGCTGGGATGTAAGTGCAACTTACGGTCGTAATGACTCAAAAGATAAAGTTCAAAACTCAATTAATGCAAGTCGAGTTGAAGAAAGCATTTATGCAAACCAAGCTCTTTGGTTCAGCGGTGATTCTTTAGATCGTAGCTTATTAACATCTAACGATTCAATTTATACTGAGTCAAACGAAGGTGGTAACGAGCAATTTATTCTTTCAGCTGGTTACAGCGCAGTAACAGAAAGTGATATTGGTTACGCAATCGGTGTAGAAAACCGCTTTGAAAGTGGTTACTACACACCAGATCTAATTACTCAGCTTGGTGAGAGCACAGCTGCACAACAAGATCCAACTGAAGGTGATTTCTCAGTACAGTCTATCTACTTTGAAACATCTATGCCGGTATTAGAGACTGTTACCCTTGAAGGTGCTGCTCGCTACGATAACTACTCTACCTTTGGTGGCGAAACAACGTGGAAACTTGGTGCAACGTGGAATGTAACTGAAGAGTTTATGGTTCGTTCTGTATTAGCTACTGGCTTTAGAGCACCAAACGTATCAGAACTGTTTGGTGGTAACTCAGGTTCGTACGATTACCTAGCTGATCCATGGGGCAACGAACAAGATGCTCAAATACTTGTAAACTACACAAGTGATAACGATCTTAAAGCCGAAGAAAGTCGCTCTTTCACTTTTGGTATGGTTTGGGAAGTAGCTGACGGTTTATCAACAACTCTAGATTACTGGAAGTTTGATATTACTAATGCGATTACTCGCTTAGATGTTCAAAACGAAATGAATAGCTGTTTTGCAGGTGACTCAGAATCATGTTCATCAGTAAACATTACACAATCTGGTGACTTATCTAACCTAAGTTCAGCACTAACTAACGTAGGTTCTCAAGAAACGTCAGGTGTTGATTGGAATATTAGCTACTCTGCAGATAACTACCGTATAAACCTTGATACAACTTATTTAATTAAGTTTGAAGAAGATGACATTAATTACACCGGTACTATTGATGGCAACATCGGTGGTTACTCTAAAATAAAGTCTAACCTTTCAGTTAATTACGATCTAACTGATTCATTAAATATCCTTTATAACGCAAGATTCCTTCGTGGAATGGATGGTGACTACTACGGTGAAAACTTTAGTACTGACAACGTTATTTACCACGATATTTCAATGAGCTACAACTTGAATGATGCATTACGATTTACTGGTGGCATGAACAACATTTTCGATAAAGAGCCTGAGAAAGTATTAGGTGGTAACGATATGGGTACTGTTCCAGAAGTTTATGATGTAATTGGTTCACGTGTTTTTGCAAGTGTAAACTACAAGTTTTAACTAGCACATTAATCGTATTAAGGCTCAGTATTTACTGAGCCTTTTTTATTGAACAAAACAAAGGAGACAAGTACACTAAAAAGATATTTTAGAAGGAGAACTGATTGTTAAAACAAGATGAAAACTTATCTTTTGTCATTGAACCAGAGCTAACTCCTCGTTCTGAACAGCGCATAGATCTGTATTTTTCTATCCCTAATGAAATGGGGATTAATCCGCAAACGCTTACCGAAGAATCTTACTTTAATAACCACTTTAAATCACATTTAGCATACAACGCTAACAATATACACTTGCCATTAGTACGAAGCCGTTTTGTTAGTAAAAACAAAGGTGAGCAGCAAGATTACCGTCAAAACCTTAATTTATTTTGTTACCAAGTGCGTTTAGCCCTTGATGCCGACATTAAAGACGCGTTAAAAATTGATGAAGCAGAAGACTTTTATAAACGCGCTAACGAAGTATATGAACAAAGTGAAGGGCTTTTAAAAAAGCTGCGTCGCTACACACCAGATGACGAAAAACTACTTCCATTTTTTACCAATGCTGACAACTATTTAAGTTGGCATGTTGAGCAATCATTTTTAAAGCTTTTAGATGAAGGCCCACGTAGTAGCGATTATGCAAAAGAGCGTAACGATTTACTGCAGTTTTGTAAAAACGAAAATACGTACCGAGCAGAGAAAAGCTACAATTCTGAAACCACCATGCAAGACGCAAATCGAATAACAAATAAAATGCGCTTGTTACAACGTTTAATTGAGCATGGCGTTATATTACAGCGCCAAACGCGTTTTCTTAACAGCTACCTTAAACGATTAGTTAAAGGCACTGTAACAGCTGTTATCATGGCATTTGTGATGGTTGTGATACTTAATGCCCGCTCAACGTTTACTGAAGTCACCGCGACGCTTATTTTAATTTTGGGGGTCATTTACGGACTACGTGAAATATTTAAAGAAGACATTACACGTATGATCTGGCGAGCTATTGTACAAGGGCGACCTAAGTGGCGATTTAGTTTTAAAAATAGTATTACCAAAGACAAAATAGCGAGTCAGCTAATTTGGCTTGAATACACACGCTTTAAAAAAATACCTAAAGAAGTTAGATCTATTTTTTCAAAGCGTCGTCAGCAAAATAAACAAGCCGCGCAGTGGTTACACTTTGCAAGTGAGACACGTGTTAGTGCCAAAGAATTTTTACCCGGTTACGATACACTGCAACAAACACTGCAATTTAGTCTTGCACCATTTGCGCGTTATTTAAAGCGTGGTGAAGGGAAGTTATATCATTTAGATAGTAATAAAATTTCTAAGCAGGCGGTTGAACGGCGCTATCAATTAAACATGGTGCTTGTGCTAACTGAGGAAGATAGAACACTCTACCAACGCTATAAAATAACGTTAAATCGTAGTAAAATCGTTAATATTGAGCTTATCTACTCCAAAAAATGAATTTTAGTAATTAAAAAAGGGACTGATAAAATCAGTCCCTTTTTTAAATTTATTTATTAGCTAAACCATGTTTACTATATAAAGTTACTTTGTTTGATACTAGCGTGATCTCGATATTTTTTGCTTCGTCGCCCCACACACAATTAGTATGCAGTGTTTTTTCAACACAATTATCTGCACTTCCCAAAATGGTTTCAACTTCAGTCTTATCCATACCTACTTTGATTTTTTCGTAACTCTCAAGACTTACCTTAGAACAAGCCGCAAGGCTTAATGTAGCTGCGATGATAAGGAGTTTTTTCATTGTTATATCCTACTTAGTATTAATGTTTGAATTTTCTGATTTGGACGATCATGCCCATTCGTGGGTGGTCAAAGTAATGTACTTCACCACTTATTACACGTCTAAACTGAGAAAAGCGGGCTGACTCTATATCGCCATTTTCTAGTTTTTGGCTAATATCAAAATTAGCTGTAATGTATAAATAATGTCGTAAGTGTATTTTAAATAAACCGTCTAGTTCCCATTCTGCTTTTGATTGGTTTGGGTCGTTAAATAGTTCAGGTTGTGAATTTAATAAACTTATAAAATCAGGATTTGAATAGCTAGGGGTTACGTTGGAATCACTTTTAAGGTGTTTACCTGCTATTAAATGCATACTTGGAGCACGCGATTTACTTGCGCCTTCAAAGCGCCAGCCAGTATGTAGAATAGGTGTTAATCCTTTGCGATCTAGCTGTCGGTACTGCGCTTTAAATTGCAGTTGTTCTGGCGCTAATAAATAAGTTTGCTGCATATCATCTTTAGCAGGTGCTAGAGGTGTTATAGGTAGCTCATCGTAGCTTTGTAGGTAGTTTGTACTGTCACCGCATACACCCGATTGCGGGTTTGAATTAACTAATGAGTCGGTAAAAGAGCGTTTTTGAAAACGCTCATCACCATCTATACAGGCTTGCATTGCTTGCTCTGTATAAAGAGGGGTCATTAAATCTAGAGAGTTTTTATCCTCAATAGCTTTGTGCTTAAGTGTAAAATCTTCTTGCAAATACGGAGCAGGGCGCTGCTTAAATACAAGCACCTCAACCTCAAACCAGCGTTCTGCAAATGCAGTGCTGCTAAACAAGCAGCATAAAATAACTAGCGATTTTTTTAGCAACATTAATGGCTAACCTTTTTTTCGAAATCTGCAATCATTGCAGTGACCATTTTTAAGCGTTCGCGAGCGTTAGCTTCACTAATTGCAAAGCGCAGTTTATTTGCGCCATCCATTTTGTACA
The DNA here is from genome assembly GCF_002836695.1 of Pseudoalteromonas sp. 78C3. Lineage (NCBI taxonomy): Bacteria > Pseudomonadati > Pseudomonadota > Gammaproteobacteria > Alteromonadales > Pseudoalteromonadaceae > Pseudoalteromonas > Pseudoalteromonas sp. 78C3. The sequence continues at coordinate 14,012 of NZ_PJAV01000158.1, read as the reverse complement.
CCTTAGGCGCACTTTGTATCAAACCAATGATGAAGCTAGGGTTAACCTTAGTATCTTGGCTAAACTCAAAGTAACCACCTTTTGGATTTGCCTCAATTTTTGTTATCCCTAAATTACTTGCCTGCATTTTTAATAGTTGTAGGCTAAATAGGTTTTTAGCGGCATCAGGCAGTAAACCAAAGCGGTCTATAAGTTCTACCTGTAGTTCATCCATATCATCAAGGTTAGCACAACTAGCAACTCGCTTGTACATACCTAGGCGTGCATTAACATCGTGTATGTAATCATCAGGTAATAGTGCAGCCAGTTTTAAATCTACTTCGGTTTGTTTTTTAAGTAGATTTTCAAGCGTTGGCTCTTTTCCTTCACGTAGCGCATTTACGGCTTGCTCAAGCATTTCCATGTACAAACTAAAGCCGATTGTTTGCATTTGACCTGATTGATCGTCGCCAAGTAACTCACCGGCGCCACGAATTTCTAAATCGTGTGTAGCAAGGGCAAAACCCGCGCCTAAATCTTCCAACGATTCGATTGCTTGTAAGCGTTTACTCGCGTCTTTAGAGAGTGCTTTAGGGTCACCTGTGAGTAAATAGGCATACGCTTGATGATGGCTTCGACCAACTCGTCCACGTAATTGGTGTAATTGCGCAAGGCCAAGTTTATCTGCTCTATCCATAATAATGGTGTTGGCTGTCGGTACATCGATACCGGTCTCGATAATCGTGGTACATACCAGCACGTTGTATTTTTGATGATAAAAGTCAGTCATTATTTGCTCAAGCTCTTGCTCGCGCATTTGACCATGGGCTGAGGTGACGCTTGCTTCAGGCACCCATTCACTAATTTCTTGCGCAACACGGTCAATAGTTTCCACATTGTTATGCAAAAAGTAAACTTGGCCACCACGTTTAATTTCACGCAGTACAGCTTCGCGTATTAGTTCTACATCGCGTTGGCGTACAAAGGTTTTTACCGCTAAACGTTTAGCCGGTGGCGTTGCGATTATTGATAAATCGCGCATTCCGCTCATGGCCATGTTAAGTGTACGCGGTATTGGCGTTGCAGTTAGTGTGAGTATGTCTACATCGGCACGCAGAGCTTTAATTTTCTCTTTTTGGCGAACACCAAAGCGATGCTCTTCATCAACAATGAGTAAGCCTAAATCGTTAAATTTAATGTCATGCTGAATAAGTTTATGTGTGCCAATAACTATATCGAGCTTACCGTTTGCCATTTTTTCAAGCGTGTCTTTTTGCTCTTTAGTGGAGTTAAAGCGCGAAAGTACACCAACTTCAATAGGAAAATCAGCAAAACGATCTTTAAAGTTTTCATAGTGCTGCTGAGCCAGCAAGGTGGTAGGCACTAAAATTGCCACTTGTTTATCATCGTTAACCGCTACAAAAGCAGCGCGCATGGCCACTTCTGTTTTACCAAAGCCTACGTCACCACACACTAAGCGGTCCATGGCTTGCTTTGATTGCATATCACCTAACACCGCTTCTATGGCGTTGCGCTGATCGTCAGTTTCTTCAAACGGGAAGCTATCGCTAAATTGGCGATATGCAGGGGCGTCTAGAGTAAACTTATTACCGGGTTTTGCTTGGCGCTGTGCATAAATGTCGAGTAATTCGGCTGCTACATCGCGAACTTTTTCAGCCGCACGTTTTTTTGCTTTTTCCCATGCATCTGAGCCAAGCTTATGCAGCGGGGCGCTAGCTTCTTCACCGCCAGAGTAACGGCTCAGCATATGCAATGCAGACACTGGCACGTAAAGTTTAGCTTCACTTGCGTAAGTAATCGTAACAAACTCAGTAATTACACCTGCGGCATCAATTGTTTGCAAACCTTGGTAACGGCCAACACCATGATCGAGATGCACAACAGGTTGGCCTTCTTTAAGCTCAGCTAAATTACGGATTAGCGCATCTTGGCTGGCTTCGTACTTGTGCTTGCGGCGTCTGCGTTGAGATACTTTAATACCTAGCAGTTCTTGCTCGGTAATAATAGAAAGGCTTGGTTTAGTACCAAGTACTACACTTTGTTCAAGCGGGCTTACTATTAAACCTACATCACTCGCGCTTTTTGTAAATTGTTCGAGTGTTTCAAATTCTTTAAATTTTAAACCGCTTGGTTTTAGAATGCTCAGTAATGATTCGCGACGACCATCGGATTCAACACTGAGTAATATGCGGCCTTTTTTCTTTTTTTGCTCTGCTACATAATTTATAAACGCGGCATAAGGTTCATGCTGCTTATGATCAATTCGAATAGCAGGCAGCTCGCTAACGCTTAAGTTTTTATTGCCCGCTTTAGTACCAAGCTTTGCAAGGGATAAACGAATACGTGCAAAATTGCCTAAATTAGAAAACAGCTCTTCAATAGGCTGATAAAGCGCATTGGGTTCAAGTAATGGACGAAGTGGGTCAACTCTGCGATTTTCATAGCGTACATTTACATCGTGCCAAAAGTTATCTGCCGCGTGCTCTAAATCACCCAGCTGCATAACGGTAGTTGTATCTGGCAGGTAGTCAAAAATAGTCGCTAGCTTTTCAAAAAACAACGGCATGTAGTATTCAATACCTGCAGGCCAGTTACCTTTGCTTACTTGCATGTATACTGAATCTTGCTGCGAGCTTGCGCCAAACTTTTCACGGTAGCTTATTCTAAAACGTTCAATATCAGCGTCGTTAGTAGGAAATTCATGCGCTGGAAGTAGCTCAATTTTATCTACTTTTTCATCAGAGCGCTGTGTTTCTACATCAAATAAGCGAATTGTATCGAGTTCGTCATCAAAAAAGTCGAGTCTAAATGGGTGCGGGTTACCCATTGGATATAAGTCAACGATAGAGCCGCGTATAGCGTATTCGCCGTGCTCCATTACTTGTTGAACATTTAAATAACCAGCTTGCTCTAAGTTGTCACGAAAGTTATGTGTGTCTAGCTTGTCGCCCACTTTAAAGTTTATTGTTGAACCGTAAATAAACGAGGCCGGGGCTGTGCGCAACATTAAGGTAGATACAGGCACAATTAACACACTTTGTTGTTCTTTTTTTAAGGTGTTTAAAGTGGCTAAACGGGCTGAAATAATATCTTGATGGGGAGAAAAGTGATCGTATGGCAGAGTTTCCCAATCAGGAAATACCATTACTGGGTTATCGGGTAATAAATATTCTAATTCTGTTTCAAGGCGTAGTGCGCTTGGTGTATCAGGAGTAACAATCAAGACTAAGTTGTCTTGTTGTTTAACGCCTTCAGCAATGGCAATACTTAAACCACTTCCGCTTAGCTGGCCCCATTGAATTTTATCTTTTTGAGATTTTACCCAAGGCAAGGCTGCCCATTGCTCAAACGCCATTTATTACTCCATTTATAGTTGGCTCTTAGCAAGTAAGAGCCATCTTGAGTTAAGATTTCTTAGTCTCGGTATATTTTTGTTAGGTCTTTATAGTGATCAATTCTACGGTCACGCAAGAACGGCCAGATACGTCTTACGTTTTCTGAGCGTTTTTGATCAATATCTACCACTAAAATTTGCTCATCAGTATTATTAGCCTCTGCTAATAATTCACCTTGTGGGCCTGCAATGAACGAATTTCCCCAAAACGCAATGCCATCGCTTTGCGCACTTGGGTCACTTTCATGGCCGACACGGTTACAGCTAATTACTGGTACACCATTGGCAACAGCATGGGCACGCTGACTAATAACCCACGCATCTTTTTGACGAGTTTGCTCAGCAATGTCGTCGTTAGGATCCCAACCAATAGCGGTTGGGTAAATTAACACTTCAGCGCCTGCCATTGCCATTAAGCGGGCAGCTTCAGGAAACCATTGATCCCAACATACTAGCACGCCTAATTTACCCACCGAGGTTTGAATAGGCTCAAAACCGATATCACCTGGGGTAAAGTAAAATTTTTCGTAAAAACCTGGGTCATCAGGAATATGCATTTTACGGTATTTACCTGCAATACTGCCATCTTGTTCTAATACAACTGCGGTGTTGTGATAAAGGCCCGTAGCGCGTTTTTCAAATAAAGAGGCCACAATAACAATGCTTAACTCTTTAGCAAGCTCACCTAAGGCGTTACTGCTAGGGCCTGGAATGGTTTCGGCTAAATCAAATACGTCAACATTTTCGGTTTGGCAAAAATAGAGGCTTCGGTGTAGCTCTTGAAGTACAACCAGTTTTGCACCTTTTTGAGCGGCTTCACGAATGGCACTCATTGATTTTGCCATATTGTGCTGAGCGTTATCGGTATTGCTTTGTTGCACTAACGCAACGGTTAATTTTGCAGGGCTTGTCATTGTGCTGCTCCAGCTAAAAATCCACGAGGTAATTGCATTGTAATACAGTGCAGGCTGCCAAATTGTTCAATAATTGGTTGGCAATTTACGCCAATAATAGTGTGTTGTGGGTATGCTTTTTGAACTTGTGCTAGAGCACGTTCATCATTGGCATCATTATACGTTGGTACAAGCACAGCATTATTAATAATTAAGTAGTTAGCGTAGGTAGCCGGTAGGCGTGTTTGCTCATCGTCATAAGCGGCTTTTGGCCACGGTAACTCAATTAAGTTATATGGGGTGTTATCGGCAGTTTTAAAGGTTTTTAGTTGTTTTTCCATTGCATCAAGTGCGCTAAAGTGCTCATCAGTTTTATCGTCACACTGCACATATACAAGGGTATTATTTGGAGCAAAGCGCACTAAAGTATCAATGTGGCTGTCGGTGTCATCGCCGGCTAAATAGCCATGATCAACCCATAAAAAACGTGTTGCGCCCAAGTGCTCTTTTAAAAGTACTTCTATGTCAGCAGGGTTTAAATCTGGGTTACGGTTTTTGTTAAGCAAACATTCGCTGGTTGTTAGTAACACACCATGCTCGTTTATTTCAATACCGCCACCTTCAAGTACCATATCGAGCGCTTGATATTGGTTGTTTGTGCTACTTAGCTCTTTTACCAAAGTACGATTAATTTGATTGTCTAATGCGCTTTCAAACTTATTGCCCCAACCATTAAAAGTAAAATCATATACTTTTAATTGCATTGGTGAATCAATAGCGGCGCAAGTAAGCGGACCATGATCGCGCGCCCAGGTATCGTTAGTAGGCGTTACTACAAAATGAACACGATTAAGAGAGACGTTAGCACTATTTAGTAATGCTGTAATATGCACTTTTAAGGCACTGTTATGCGCTACAATAACAAGCTGTTGCTGCGTTGTTATGTGTTTAGCAAGTTCAATATATACAGGTTCTACACGCGCTAAGTTGTCGGCCCAATCGGTGTCTTTGTGAGGCCATGTAAGCATAACAGCGTCTTGCTCGGCCCATTCTGGTAAAAGTCTAAAGTTCATGAATTTTATATACTAATTAAGATGACGCTAGTTTAGCATTTTACATAAAGATGTCAGCTAATTATCACTGTTTAGGTCGGCTTGGTTTTGATCAAGTTCTTGACGTTTTTTAAGTTGGCGGGTTTGAGCATGTAAACTTGCTCTAACAATAAGTTCTTGGTCAGTGGTTCTAATTGCGGTAAAGAGTAGGGTGTATTGGTAATGTTCGCTATCTTGTTTTTCTACTGCCACAACTTCGGTGTAACAATAAACCGCAGAGGCTTCGTGGTGCAAAAACAGTTTTGTTCTAAACGCTTGGCCAATTGAGTGTGCTTCGGGTGATGTAAAGCGAATACCGCCACCGCCGTAGCTATCACATTGTATTGCATTATCTTGGGCTTTTTCTGAGGCCAAAATATGGCTCATTATTAAATCTATTTTACGTGACTGCGCTTGTAAAAATGTAGCTAGCTCTTGTGCTATATCGCCCAAGTTACGCAGTGGTCGTAACGAGCTTTGCTCAAGTTCACTTACTTCATTTGCTAATCTAAATAGTGGGGGGATATCGTCTTCTAGCTCAAGCTGCGATTTAGGAACTTGTCCGTTCGATACGGCGAATAAATTCACTCTTATACTTTCATTAATTTGAAAGTACTGCTCAAACTCACCTAATCTTTCACTATTCATTATGTTCTCCACCACGTATTTATTTAATAGTAGCGTTGTGAGTACTAAATTGCTAGCAGATAAAGTAACTCATAGCGGGCTAAATGCTTTGTTTACATTCAATTTTTTAACATGTTTTTTATGAAAATAAATACACTAAAATTCTAAATTATTAGGGTTAGGTATAAAAAAGCGGCCAATGTCATCCTAACATTGGCCGCTTGGGTATTGATTCATCAGCGCATACTTATTTAAGTAGAGCGGCTAATTCATGTAAATCTTTCACAACGTGGTCTGGTTTTTTAGCTAATGGGTAAAGTGCTTTACCTGGGCGTGCAATGAAAGTGGTTTGTAAGCCTGCTTCTTTTGCGCCAGCAACATCCCAGCCATGGGCTGCAACCATCATAGCTTCATTTGGTGCTACATTTAGCTTTTTAAGTACCCATTCATAAGCACGTAAGTCTGGTTTGTAAATTTTAATATCTTCAATGCTGTAACGTGCATCAAAGTAAGACATTAAACCAGCGCTTTCAAACTGTGCCTTTACACCTTTGTTTGAAGAATTTGTAAGGCTTACTAACTTATAGCCCTGAGCTCTAAGTTTTGCCAGTCCTTCTTTAACATCGCTGTGTGGAGGAAGCGTTAAAAGAGGCGTAACAATAGCTGTTTTAGCTTGTTCACTAGTAATATCAATATTGTTATTTTGAGCAACCATAAGAAGTGATGCCACCCCAATTTGCCCAAAGTCGTGATAACTACCGCTTACTGTATCTACTAATGAATGGTGCAGCATAGTCGAAAACCAAAGTGGTAATAAATCTTCACGCCCGCCTAGTGCTTTACCAATAGAGGTACGCATTGACGTTAAATCAAGTAGGGTTTCGTTTACATCAAAAATAAGCACTTTGGGCTTTGCTTGTTCTTTTGGTTCATCAGCGACTGCATAACCAGATACAAGGCTTGTGCCTACAAGTAGTGAAAGAGTAAGTGTTTTTAACGATTTTAAAATAGACATTAGTTATTCTCCGATTCAAGTGCTGCCATAATATCAGTAGGTTCTGCGCGTAGGGTGTAGTCTTCGTTTAAAAATGCGTATGTAATAACACCTTCTTGGTTTATCACATAAGTAGCCGGTAGCGGCAATTTAAAGCTTTTATCGCCGTAGTAGTGTTCAAAATCAATACCAAATTGTGTGTATAACGCTTGAATACGCTCATCAAGTGTAAACAATAAACCAAATTGCTCAGCTACTTTATTACTAACATCTGAAAGCACGTCAAACTCAAGATCGTTTTTTTGTGCAGTTGAGAGAGTTTCATCAGGCAGTTGTGGTGATATTGCGACTAACTGAGCATTTTGAGTTTTAAATTGCGGTAAGTAGTCATTAAGTGCTTTTAGCTCTAAATTACAATATGGGCACCAGCCACCACGATAAAAGCTAATAATTACCGGGCCTTTTTTTAATAAATCCGCAAGCTCAATGTTTTCGCCGTTATGGTTGGCTAGGCTGAAGTTTTCTACCTTTTGACCAATTTGCAACGCATTGTCTTTAATATGCTGTGCAATAAGCTCTTCGTTTGTAGTGTTCATTAATGCTAAAACGTCAGCCGGTAACTTGGCATCTTTTTGTACGTTATAGGCATCTATTTGCGCTTTTAAACTCATGATTGAACCTCAATAATTAGACTATTTGCAATTATAGTGTTTTACATATTTAAATAAACATTGCAAAACTGAAAGCTTCATTCGAAAATGTTAAACATTGAAAAGTGCACAATGGCATCTTTATGTATAATTTAAGCGACCTAGAAACATTTATAGCAGTAGTTGAAAATAAAGGGGTGCTTGCTGCTGCGCGCGAGCAGCGTTTATCGCCTGCAACGGTAAGCCATCGCTTAAGTAAATTAGAACGTGAGCTTGCAACAGTACTTGTTTTTAGAGATAGCCGACGAGTACGGTTATCTCCCGCAGGTGAAATATTTTATACGCGAGTTGGCGCTATAATGGAGGCGCTGCACGACGCTGAGCATAGTATTGGTGCGCGTAGTTCATCTGTGAGTGGTTTATTACGCGTGACTATGCCCCCTTGGATTTTTTCAAAATACGTAATGCCAAGACTTAATGAGTTAGAGCAGGCCTATCCTGAACTAAAACTTGATTTTTTAATTACTGATCATTTTGTAAATGTGGTTGATGACGCACAAGATGTGGCAATTCGTGTAGGACAATTAAATGATTCCGGTTTACTGTCACGAAAAATAGTAAACAACAAACGTATACTTTGCGCAGCTCCTAGCTACATAAAAAAATATGGCATGCCTAAAAGCTTAGCTCAATTGAGCGAACACTATTGGGTTTGCCTGCCGTGGCAGCGCCAATTAAAGCTTTTTGATGAACAAGGTAAAACACATACTTTTAATGCAAGAACACGCTTTACTATTTCTAATTCCGATAATATGACTCAAGCAGCCATTGCAGGTCATGGCATTGCAATTAAATCAATGATAGCTATTCATGAAGATATTAAAAATGGCATTTTAGTTGAAGTTATGCCCGGTGTCATGGCACAAGATGATGCACCAGTTTGGTTTTTGCGTCCGCAAAATAGCTTAACTACCCGCAAAACCGATGTATTTTATGACTTTATGAAATCACTATTTTTGAGCTGCGAATAAGCGTTTAAATGAGCGTTTTACTCCAGTTAAAAACAAATAACCAGTAAGTTCGGCAAGTAAGGCAACTATAATAGCTGCAACAATGGCGGCTATAATAGAGTCTTTTTTTAAAATGATTTGACCTTCGAAGCGTTGCCACACTTGTTGCTTTACATCACTCATGCCACTGATCATAGTAAAAATATATGGAGATTGCGCAAACCTATTTACAGCGATTTGTAAGTCTTGTTGTCGTGTGTAAAGTGTACTGATATTACTTGCACCTTTATTCACAATCCCATCATCAATATTTTTATAGTGTTTAATTAGCTTATTTAAATCATTATTAAAATACTTAGCTGCATCGCTTTTAAAAGGCGCAATAGCATTATTAGCTTCAATTAATTGGGCTGATAATGCTTGGCCAAAATCGCTTACAAATGCAGGAATTTGCACTCCGTAGTAAACCGAATGCAAAGAAACTAAGCCGGATGTAATCTAAAAATTTACTCATTTATCTTTCTATCCATTTAAATAACCCAGAATTAACATTTGAGCTTGTTTTTATATCAAAAACTCGTAACCTGTCGGTAATAAAAATAACAACAGGTGGATGTTAAGGATGACGAAAAAAGTAAAATTCACGTCAACATTTGTTGATATATCTAAACAGCTCAAACGTTTTGTATCGCGCATTGTTCAACCCGACGATGTAGAAGATATTGTGCAAGAAACCTTTGTAAAAAGCTACGAAGCTGATTTAAAGCAAGATATACAGTTTACCCGCAGTTACATGCTTAAAACAGCAAAACACTTAGCACTTAACCATATAGCTAAGTGGGACAACAAATTTAATGATTCGTTAGAAAACGATAACGAATTACCGGTATTACTCAAATCAATGAAGCTTGAGGATGAATACACATCTAAAGAGCGCTTTTTACTTTTTTGTAGAGCTACTGAGCAACTAAGCTCATCGATTCGTAAATGCTTTATATTAAAAAAAGTTTACGGCATGAGCCAAAAAGAGATCGCAGACCAAATGCAGTTAAGCCAAAGCACTGTTGAAAAACACATTGCCAAAGGGTTGTTACAAACCATGTCGTACATGCGTGAACATGAGCAAAGCCCTCAAACAAACCCTAAAGCTCAAGCACACCCTATCTCAGTTAAGAGGGTCGCAGAATGAGTAATGTTCATCAATTTAATTCAAAGGATTTAATTTTAGAAAAGTCATGTGATTGGATAAGCGCGATTGATCGTGGTTTAACTGATGATGAAAAAGAGCAATTTAAATTATGGATGATGCAAAGCATCGCCCATCAAGACTCTATATACGAGCTTGCTCAGCTTTGGGATGAGCTTTCGGTATTAAATGAATTAAGTCATTTATTTCCTCAGCGTAACAATACTAAAGCATCAAAAAATAAGTGGATGTTTTCTTACTCAATTGCAGCGAGTTTATTTGCAGCACTAATGGTATGCAGCTACTTATTAATTAATTTAGAAAATGGCTATAACCAAGAGCTTGCAAAAGTTAATTACACTAAAATTTACAAAACAAAAGTAGGCGAGCAAGCAACGTATGTGTTGCCAGATGGCACCATAGTGCAGCTTAATACTAATAGCTTGCTAGAAGTTGCTTATAGCAAAGGCCGCAGGCAGTTATTACTTAGTCGTGGAGAAGGGCGTTTTAATGTAGCAAAAGATGCCACGCGTCCGTTTAGTGTTATGGCCGGCGACAAAAGCTTTACCGCACTCGGTACCGTGTTTAATGTACAGCGTAATACCTCATCAGATTTAGAGCTTGTTGTTACCGAAGGCAAAGTGATGATCACCGACCCTAGTGTAGCGGTTGATGCAAATGACTTTAAAGATTATCAGCTTGCAGATAACAGCACGCAAAAAATTCGTCAAATTAATGCCAATATTGTTACCTCAGGCGAAAAAGTAATTATAGAGCAGAGTGTTACAAAGCCAATTACCCAGCTTTCAATGAACGACGTACAACGCGATTTGGCATGGCAAAATGGCATGCTTATTTTTAATGGAGAAGAGCTAAGCGATGCTTTAAATGAAGTAAGTCGCTATACCGCCACACGTTTTGAGCTTTCATCAGCCGAGCTTGCCAGTATTAAAGTAGCTGGGGTATTTAAAGCGGGTGACGTTGAAGGTTTACTTGAGAGTTTACAAACTAATTTTTCGATTGATCATGAGCGTTTAGGTGAGCATGTAGTAACGCTAAAACACCATACAGAATCATAAGTAGACGTTATGCAAATCAAACTAATGTTAGATAAAGTTGCATCAATAAAGATTGAACGTAAAAAAAACATTAAAAAAAAGAAACAAAACCATAGAGGATTTTTGTTTGTCAGCTGTTTATATAAGTTGCGCAGTAACCAAACGCATTTATTGAGTGGATTTAGTGTGCTTGTACCGGCTATTTTTAGCTTGAGTGTGCAAGCAGCAACTCAAACCACTGGGCAAATGGTGCAATTTGATATAAAAGCGCAGCGAGCAGACAAAGCCTTAATTGAATATGCTAAACAAACAGAGCAAACCGTGGTGTTTTCTTATGAGTTGGCAAAGCAGTATGACGCAAATTCAGTTTATGGATTTTACACTCAGCTAGATGCTCTAGAGGCATTATTAGGTGGGACTGAGCTCGATGCGGTTGTTGATCAAAATGGTTTACTGAGTATAAAACTCAAACAAATCAACAGGAATGATAACAACATGATGAAGCTTTCAGCGGTCAGTGCAGCAGTATTACCAGCTTTACTTGCAGTAAATTCGCAAGGTGTAAACGCAGCAGAAGAAGTCGCTCAAGAAAAAATTGAAAAAATTGCTATTGTCGGTAGCCGTGTAGCAGGACGTTCAGTTGAAGATTTACCCGTTCCAGTAGATATCTTAAGTGCAGAAGCGCTTGAAAATACAGGCCAAACAGAAGTTGGTCGTATGCTACAGTCTATCGCCCCTTCATTTAACTTTTCAAGCTCTGCAATTAGTGACGGTACTGATGCTTTAAGACCTGCGACACTTCGCGGTTTGGGCCCCGATCAAACATTGGTTTTAATTAACGGCAAACGTCGTCACCAAGCAAGTATTATTCATATTAATGGCTCTGTTGGGCGTGGTACCGCAGGTACTGACATGAATGCAATTCCAGCCTCTGCAATTAAACGCATTGAAGTATTACGTGATGGCGCTGCTGCTCAGTATGGTTCTGATGCAATTGCAGGTGTTATTAATATTGTGCTTAAAGATGGTAGCGAAGGTGGCAAAGCGGCTATTAACTACGGTCAATATTCTGAAGGCGATGGCGAAACCATTAACCTTGATTTTAATAAAGGCTTTGCGCTAGGTGATGACGGTTATTTAAATACAACGATTAATTACCGTGACCGTGCACCGACTAACCGTGCAGGTTTACATGGCTCTTGTCAGTTTTATGGTTGTACAGAACTAAGTGACGGCACTTTACTTGCTGGCGATCCGCGTGAGCTGACAGCCGATCGTGATACATTCAGAATTGGTGATGCTGATTCTCAGCAGTTTGGTTTAACAATTAATACCGGTTACGAGTTAGGTGATGGCGAGCTTTACGGCTTTATTACTTACTCAACACGTGAAAATGAGTCGGCTGCATTTTTCCGTCATAATGCAAATGCAGGTGGTAACCCAGTACTACAAGATAATGATGCGACGATTCCGCTAGGTTTCTTACCAAAAATTAATACAACTATCGACGATATCTCGTACAACTTTGGTTATAAAACTGAGTTTGATAACGATGCAAGCCTTGATTTATCATACACCTATGGTGAAAACAGCATTGATTACACGACAAGTGACACTATCAATGCCTCATACGCTAACTTTTTACGTTATGACCAAGGTTTAAGTGCTGCTGATATTCGTACAACAATCCCACGTGAAGCGTACGCTTACGGCATGGAATTATCACTGCAAACAATCAATATTGATTTTACGCAAAACTTTGATGATTATTCTTTAGCAATGGGCGCTGAAATCCGTACTGACGAATATCGCATTTTAGAAGGTAATGAGTACGCATACCGCGATTACGATACAACCAACGGTGTAAGTATTTACAACGGCTTAAGTGGTGGTGTTGGTTCTGAAAATGCATCAGGTGGTTCACAAGGTTTTGGTGGTTCAGCTCCTGCGTCATCAGTTGATGAATCGCGTGATGTAATTTCATTTTACATAGATGCAGAAGCTTATGTGATTGAAGATGTAATTTTATCGGGTGCACTTCGCTACGATAACTACAAAGGCTTCGGTGATACAGTAAACTTTAAGCTTGCTGGTAACTGGTCTGTAACCGACGATATTTCACTACGTGGTGCATTAAGCTCAGGTTTTAGAGCGCCTTCTATGCAACAGCTTTACTTTAATAACGTAAGTACGCAATTTGTTGTTGGTACTAATGGTAATTTAGTTGCAGAAGAGGTTGGTACATTTAGAAATGATTCAACACTTGCGCAAAGCTTAGGTATTCCAAAGCTTAAAGAAGAAAAATCACAAAACCGTAGTTTAGGTATTGTATATAACGTTACAGATAATATTAATGTAACCGTTGATTACTACTCAATTGATATTGACGACCGTATTGTAATTAGTGACCGCTTAGGTAAAGGTTTATCTACAAGCCTTGATGCTGCACTAAATAGTGCGGGTGCTGGCGTAGGTCAGTTCTTCTTAAATGGTGCTGATACAGAAACTCGTGGTGTTGATTTTGTAGCAACGTGGAACACTGAAGGTTTAGGCGGCACGCTTGATTTTACACTTGCAGCTAACTTTACTAAAACAGATGTTGTATCGTTATTTTCGCCTGCTGGCTCAAGCCTTGAGACAGTAAACGTAGAAGATATATTTTCAGCTGAAGACATCTCTATTATTGAAGAGTGGCAACCAGAGGATCGTATTAACTTAAGTGCACTTTATCAACGTGATGATTGGACAGTTAACCTGTCACTTAATCGCTTTGGTGAGTACACAGTAGAAGATGGTGGTCGTCAAACGTATGGCGCAGAAATTTTAACTGACGTTAAAGTTAACTACTTCGTTACTGAAGATTTGTCGGTAAACATTGGTGCAAATAACTTGTTCGATGTTTACCCAGATAAAAATGAAATAGGTAACTCTCGCTCAGGTACTATTGTGGATGCTAGTGGCAACACAGTAATAAGTAGCTCAGGTGTGTTTGACTACTCACGTCGTTCTGCTCCATTTGGATTTAACGGTGCTTACTACTACATAGGCGCAGAATACCGTTTTTAATTAATAACCTCCCTTTCGTTATTTAACTCAAAGGGCCGTAAGG
>NZ_PJAV01000157.1:0-29926 GCF_002836695.1 Pseudoalteromonas sp. 78C3 | reverse complement strand
ATCCGAATTCTACAAAAGAATTCGGATTCTTACATACCTAGAAGATCGTTCAAGTGCTATTAACTAATTCTTAAATGATCGGCATTACAGCAGAAGCTGCGTTTTTATTTGCAATTTAACTACACCGTAGTCGCGTTAAATACCGTCACCATCCATGTGTAGTCCACATTCTCGGTTTAAACCAAAAAAGCGAGTTTCTTCCTCAGTCATTCCTGGTTCTAACTTACGTGTTGTATGTACGTCTCCCATAGACACATAACCTTGCTCCCATAATGGGTGGTAAGGTAAATCGTGCTTAGTAAGATACTGATACACGTCGCGGTTAGACCATTCAATAATCGGGTACACTTTGACGGTACCACGGCTAATTTCTACAAATTGCTTATCAGCACGTGTAGATGATTGATCGCGGCGCAGACCACTAAACCACGTGCCCGCTTCTATTTCTTTTAACGCGCGGGTCATCGGCTCTACTTTATTAAGCTGATTATATTGCTTAATGCCGTCTTCGCCTTTCTCCCATAGTTTACCGAATTTAGCCTCTTGCCATGCTGGGCTAAGCGGCGCTCTATACACCTTTAAGTTAAGTGATAAACGCTCACTCATTTGCTCAATAAACTGATACGTTTCAGGAAACAAATAGCCTGTATCGGTTAATACAACGGGAATATCTGGACGTTGTGAGGTCATTAAATGCAGCATTACTGCCGCTTGAATACCAAAGCTAGATGATAAAAAAGCCGTATTAGGCAAGTTATCAAGCGCCCATGCAACACGCTGTTCTGCGCTCATATTCGCTAGTAAACCATTAGCATCAGCTAACATAGCCGCCTGGCTTTGTTTATCTAGCTGTAAAATGTTTTTAAATTCACTCATGGTAAATTCCAAACCTCACTAGCGCCAAAGCGCTGGTATTTAATTAAGCGTGAAAATCGGTTACCGATACTTTTACTTCAGCAACAATGCCTTTGCGTATAACAAAGTCACCAAAACACTCACCGTCATTGCGCTCGCTTGCCCATTGGCCAATGAGCTTATCGAATGCTTCTAGGTAAACGTCTTCGCCTACGTTCTCAAGGTACAATTTAGGAATACGTGTACCTTCTAAATTACCACCTAAGTAAACGTTGTATTTACCTGGGCCTTTACCCACTAAACCAGCTTCTGCAAGCATTGCGCGGCCACAGCCGTTCGGGCAACCTACAACGCGCATAATAATGCTGTCATCGGGTATACCGTGCTTAGCAAGTAATGCTTCAGTTTTTTCTACTAGGCTTGGTAAGTAACGCTCTGCTTCGGCCATTGCAAGTGGGCACGTTGGCAGTGAAACACACGCCATAGAATTTTTACGCTGCTGCGAATCTGTGTCATCAATCAGGCCATGGCTACGTGCAATCTCTTCAATCACGGCTTTTTGATCTGCAGGTACGCCAGCAATAATTAAGTTTTGGTTTGCCGTCATACGCATGTCACCTTGGTGAACTTCTGCGATTTTACGACAACCTGTTTTAAGCGGCTTGCCTGGATAGTCTAAAATACGACCACTTTGAATAAATAGCGTTAAGTGGTGCTTACCATCAATGCCTTCAACCCAACCAATGCGGTCGCCACGATGAGTAAACTCAAACGGACGGCTTGGTGCAAACGTAACGCCTGAGCGTTTTTCTACTTCTGCTTTAAATACATCAACACCTACACGGTCTAATGTGTATTTAGTTTTTGCATTTTTACGGTTTGAACGATTACCCCAATCGCGCTGCACAGATACAACATGCTCTGCAATTTTTAAGGTATCTTCTAGCGCGATAAAGCCAAAGTCATCAGCCTTACGCGGATACGTTGCTGTATCGCCGTGCGTCATGGCAAGGCCACCGCCCACTAATACGTTAAAACCAACTAGCTTGCCGTTATCAGCAATTGCCACAAAGTTTAAATCGTTAGCGTGCACATCAACTTCGTTGTTAGGTGGAATAGTCACCGTGGTTTTAAACTTACGCGGTAAGTAGTTAGATCCTAAAATTGGCTCTTCTGTGGTTTCTGCTTTTTCGCCATTTAACCAAATTTCGGCATACGCTTTCGTTTTTGGTAATAAGTGTTCAGAAATTTTTGCAGCCCAATCGTAAGCTTCTTGATGTAACTCAGACTCAACGGGGTTAGTAGTACAAAGTACATTACGGTTAACGTCACCTGCTGTAGCAATAGAGTCTATACCTACGCTATCAAGCATTTGGTGCATGCCTTTAATATTTGGCTTTAACACTCCATGAAACTGAAATGTTTGACGCGTAGTTAAACGAATACTGCCGTAGCTTGTTTTGTCATCTGCAAACTTGTCGATTGCTAACCACTGCTCTGGCTTAATAATACCGCCAGGCATACGTGCACGTAACATTACATTATGTAGCGGCTCTAGCTTTTGCTTAGCGCGCTCACCACGTATATCGCGGTCATCTTGCTGATACATGCCATGAAAACGAATTAGCTGAAAGTTATCGGCTGTAAAGCCACCGGTAATTTCGTCTGTTAAATCTTTTTCTATGGTGCCACGTAAAAAGTTACTTTCTCTTTTCAAACGTTCGTTATCAGAAAGTTTTACGTTTTTATCTTGTTCGCTCATTTTAAATCCTAAATTTGTTACAGTGACGGCTGCTAGCTGTTAAATAAAATAAGAAACGTGATTAATACACGTCTTTCTGATAGCGGTTTGCGCTACGCAAATCTTTTAAATATTGCTCTGCGTCTTCATTGCTCTTGCCTGTGTTTTCTTTAACAATATCAAGCAAGGCGTTGTGTACATCTTTTGCCATGCGATTTGCATCGCCACAAATATAAAAGTGAGCGCCAGCTTCTAACCATTCAAACACGTCTTTACTGTTACTGCGTAACTTATCTTGCACATATACTTTTTCTGCTTGGTCACGGCTAAATGCAACATCTACTTTGTTAAGTAAACCCGATTTTAAATAACCCTGTATTTCTACTTGGTATAAAAAGTCTTGAGTGAAATGTGGGTTACCAAAAAACAACCAGTTTTTGCCTTGCGCTTCACGCGAATCACGTTCTTGTAAAAATGCACGAAACGGCGCAATACCCGTACCAGGACCAACCATAATCACAGGTGTATCATCGTTAGTGGGTAGGCGGAAATTGTCGTTGTGTTCGCTAAATACTTTAACTTTACAACCTTCTTCTGCACGACGAGTTAAGTAACCAGTACAACCACCTAAATGCTCGCTATCAAATGCATCAAATTGCACTAGACCTAGTGTTAAATGTACTTCGTCTTCAACCTCAGCTTGGCTAGATGCAATTGAGTACAAACGAGCTTGTAGTTTACGTAGGCAGTCTACTAATGTTTGCGCATCAATTTTTGCAGGGTTTTGGCGAATTACATCAAATATTTGGCGAGGTTCAATATACGCACGCATTGCGGCTTTATCTTCTACAAGCTTTAATAATTCAGGCGTACCAGTTGCTATTGCGTATTTTTCTACAAAACCAGGGTATGACTGAGTCAGCTCTAGTTTTTCAATAAGTGCGCCGCGTACGCTTAGCTCTTCATCACCTACTTTTACAATGCTTGTTGCATCTATTTGAGTAAGTGTAAGTACTTCATCAACTAATACATCATCATTTAAAAAGTACACACCTAATGAATCACCAGGTGTGTAAGTAATGTCTGAACCTTCAAGCGAAATTTCAACGTGGCGTACATCTTTAGTTGAGTCGCGACCGGTAATTTTTTGAACTGTTAATAGCTCTGCTTCAAATGGATTTTGCTTTGTGTATTGGCTTGAAGCGGTCGTTGGTGCTCCAAATGGCATTGATACAACTTGACCACCAGCGGCTTCTTGCTGCGCTTTTAAATCAGGTTCAAATGCATCAACTGCACCGGCAATCCATGTTGCAGCTTCATCTTCGTAATCTACATCTAAATCAGCACGTTGATATATGGTTTGTGCACCGAGTTTATTTAAACGTTCTTCAAAATCTTTTGCTGTTTGGCAGAAAAACTCATAGCTAGAATCACCTAAGCCAATAACCGCTATTTTTACATCGTCTAGTTTTGGCGCTTTTTTAGTGGCTAAAAATTCGTGAAGTGTTTCTGCGTCTTCAGGTGGCTCACCTTCGCCGTAAGTAGATACAACGATAGTTAAAAACTTTTCTTTTTTCAGGGCTGTTGGTTTGTAATCTGACATGCTAACAAGCTTAACTGCTAAGCCTCGCGACTCAGCCTGCTCTTTCATTTTGGTAGCTACACCTTTTGCGTTACCTGTTTGCGAACCATATAAAATAGTTAGCGCTGCTGCATCACCCGCAGCCGGTACGCCTACCGTAGGAGCACCTAACGCAGCCGAATTAGCATTTGCAGCTAAGTAACCACTTACCCACGCTTGTTGAATTGGATTAAGTTCAGCCACTAAACCTTGCAGCTTTTGTACTTGATCTTGCGATAGCGGGCTTGCCGCAGCATTTAGTTGACCTAACAACATGAATCGATTCCCCATAACCCTGAAAATTAAACACAACACACTTTGTGTATTGTTAAAAATGAGTTTTACCTCATCCAGAGCGTATCTGTTGAGGTTTTCTAAGTATGTAGGATAACGGGCTCTGCATAGATAAAAAAAGAATAGAATCTGCTTTGATATTCCATTTAGTTATTAATTTATAAAAATACCTTCAAAAACAGATTAAAGGACGATTACTGCCTTTTATAGCACTTTAAATTAACAATTTTGTAACCTAACTAATGTAGGGTATATTCCTCATTCAAAATAAAAATAGGAACAACTATGTTACACGGGAAATATAAAAATAAACTACTTAGTACCGCATTGTTACTTGGCTCATTACCTGTAATGGCCAATGTAGCTAATGGCGGATTTGAACAATGGACTGGCAATACACCTAGTTCTTGGAGCACTATTGATAGCGGAATCAGCTTAACGCGCTCAACCAGTACAGTTAAAAGCGGTAGTAGCTCTGCTGCTGTCAATGTAACAACAGGGTCGCAAAGTAACACTGATTTACTACAACAAGTTGCTGTAGAAGCGGGTAAAACCTATAACTTTTCGGCTGATGTTTACCACACCGAAGGTAAAATTAAAGCTCGCTTGTATGTAGATGGTTATCAAGGCTATTCAAATCAAGCACAAACTAACCAATGGCAAACAGTTAGCCATAGCTATACAGCAAGCAGTGATAAAACAATTAGCGTAGGGCTTAGGTTTTATGATGTAAGTGGATTTGATGGCAGCGAAACCGTATACGTAGATAACTTTTTACCAAACGCTGATGGCAGCGCATCAACAAGTTGTACCGACAATAGCCTTACACTAACGCTTAATACCGATAATTACGGTAGCGAAACTAGCTGGGCCGTTAATAACAATCAAGGTAGCGCTGTTGCTAACGGCAGTGGTTACGCATCAAACACTCAGTATGATGAGCAAATATGCCTAACTGATGGAACTTACACACTTGTTATTAACGACAGCTACGGCGATGGCATGTGTTGTTCAACAGGTAATGGCAGTTATGCGCTTAAGCAAGGCTCTACCACACTTGCTAGTGGTGCAAGTTTTAATAATACAGACAGCACGGCACTTACTTTAGGTAGTGGCTCTGGTGATGGCGGCGGGACTAACCCAACACCCACTGGCTACTATGTTACAGCTCAAGGGCTATCGGGTTATTCACTAAAAACTGAGCTTTATAATATTATTAAAGATCATAATGCACAGGGTTACTCGGCTATTTGGAATTTTTACGACTCATCAGCACGTGATACATACTTTGAAAACGATAACAGCATTTTAGATATGTATAGCGAAAAACCAAACGGCTCTGACAGCTACAATTATGCTGCGGTGAGCGATCAATGTGGTAACTATAGTGGAGAAGGCGGTTGTTACAACCGTGAGCATTCATTTCCTAAAAGCTGGTTTGGCGGCACTATTGAGCCAATGAACTCAGATGTGCATCATATTTACGCAACCGACGGTTATGTAAACTCAAAACGTAGTAACTTCCCATTTGGTGAAGTAGCAAGCGCTTCATTTACATCAACTAACGGAAGTAAATTAGGTTCTGCCGCAAGTTCATTAAATTACTCAGGTACTGTATTTGAGCCAATTGACGAATTTAAAGGTGACTTTGCTCGCGCTTATTTTTACATGGCAACGCGCTACGAAAATGTAATAGGCACTTGGCAAACCAAAACGACCTCAAGTAATGCAGTGCTTAATGGTTCAAGCAACCAAGTATTTGAGAACTGGGTTGTAGCCATGCTGCTTAACTGGCATAACAGCGATCCTGTAAGCCAAATGGAACTTGACCGTAACCAAGCAGCCTTTGAATTTCAAGGTAATCGTAACCCGTATATCGACCACCCTGAATTTGTAGAAATGATTTGGTAAAAGTTAGCAGTTAAAACAAAAGCCTTTGCAAATGCAAAGGCTTTAACTTTTAGCGTGTAATATTTTTTATAGTCACAATGGTTTAAGCTAATTATAAGAAACAGCTGCGATAAGTGATTTTTCAGCTCTGTTTTTCATCAACGTTAAAAGTGAATGATGAAAATCTTGAAATATCACCTCACCCCATATTCGCGAATAAACACCAAAATTTGTATTATCTTGCACGGTCGTTTTTAACGTTAAAATCGTATTGCCGCTTTTATCTTCACTTAACTCATATCCACCGTAAAGAGGTGAAAAGTATTCACCGCCTAGTTTTACGTGTTTATCGAGTGCGTCATCGGGGATAGCATCTGGGTCTATATCAAATCTATAAAGCATCTGTTTATTTGGTTGCCAGTCGGTTATTACTTCTTTAAACACAACGCCTTTTTGCCAAGTACTTGTGCGAACAGCGCCTATACCGCTAGCATTCATACTTGCCTTTAATGGCTTTGGTACACCAATTAATTGAGTGAGTGAAAAAGGCACTTCCTGTGGTTTTATGTCACTCACATTAGCTAACTGCTGCCACACAACATTGATGGGCGCGTTAATAGCTATTGAATTTGTTACTTCGTATGTTTTTGATAAATGTAAAAAGTTAACTTCAATAGGTGAGAGCAATATAGGTAACAACGCGATTGATAATAAAGAACTATTCGCTTTTTTTATTTTACGTTTTCTAACAAAGCCCGCAAGTAACCCACCAATGCTGGCAAAAAACATAAAAGCAGGCAAAGCCATTGCCACACAAATGCTCCCTTCAAGCAAAGTAATTATACTTACAAATAAAAAAACAAAAATAGGCTGCCAAGCAATCGTGATCATTTGCCTTTTAGTTAATGTTTTTGTGCTTTTAAATTCAAAATGAACACGAATATAACCAATTGCAACGGGCACTAAAAACATAAATGATATAGAGACTAAGCTACCTAAATTGTAAGCATTGACTAGCTCTACAAACAGCCGCATAAATATGCCGTAAAGCGTACCAAGTAAAATACCAATTGATTTAGGGGAGTTGAGTTGCATCTCTATTCTTTATTGTTGTTATTAACAATCCGAAAGTAACAGAAGTATTATTTCACCACAAATAAAACGAAATTAACGGCTGCTACCAATAAGCTTTTCAAACAAAGCGGCTTTTACAACCACTAAGACTAAAGGATAATAACCTGCCATTAACACTATTTCCCGCTATAAACAGTGATCAAACTCTTTAAAATAAAAAACAAGCCATTGATTTATAGTAACTTTAAATTATTTTGTGTAGTTTTATAATTTTTAACGTAAAGCTGATTGTCAGATTAACTGTATTAAAAACAACCATGCACGACCTTTTGCCTATACATCCCAGCCTAAGAGCTGATCTACCCTGCATGTTCAATATTCATTTGCTTTAACAAAAGCCGTATTTATTTGATTAAGCAACAATGTTGCAGGAGAACGCATGCAAACTACCCCACCCGGTGATGCACCATCAAACACGCATAAGGATGCTCAAAGCTACGAGCAACTTCACAAGCCGAGTTCAGAGTTTAATACTCGCGACGAGTATCTCGAACATGAATTACAGATTATGCAGCCTAAACGCTGGCGTCCTAATTTACCGTTTAGAGATTACCGATTTGAATTTGAAGACACCATTCCTGCAATGGCGGGTACTATTGGTAAAGTCGTTATGGTGGGGGCTATTGCAGCAACATTTGCAGCACCTCTTGGTTTAAGCGATGCGTTTGTTTTAGAAAACGTGCGCTACGAATTACTCATTGTTTCTATTTTTATCATTTTGTTTTCAGGCTTTATTTTACCTACAGCCAACTTGGCTGGTACTCACGGCCCACTTATTCCGTTAATTCCTATTGTTGTTGCTGCAGGCGGTCACCCTATGGCGTTTGGCTTACTCATTGGTGCCTTTGGCTTTATTTTAGCCATAACCAAGGGAGGAAGTATGCTCGCGCGTCTAACCAGTAAAGGTGTGTGTGGCGGGCTACTCATTTATTTAGGTTTTATTGGTACTATTTCGCAGGTTAAAAAGCTGTTTGCCTGGGCTGAAGCCATTGATATGGCACATATTGCGTTTATTGTTATTTTAGCCACCATTTTATTGTATGCGCTATTAGAGCACTTTAAAAAGCGTTGGTTAGCCGTACCGTTAAGCTGCCTTATTGGTGGTGTGGTTGCCTTTGCTTTAGGTGCACCGTTTGAGTTTCATACTGCACCGGGTTTACCAAATATGAACCCAGCTTACTGGTGGGGTGAAAACACGGGCTGGATGCTAGGTTTACCAACACTTGAAAGCTTTGTTGTTGTACTCCCGTTTGCAGTGCTTGCCGTTGCCATGTGGTCGCCAGATTTTTTAGGTCATCAAGTATTTCAAAAAATAAGCTATCCGCAACGTACTGAAAAAGTACAAATGAATATCGACGACACCATGCTGAGCGCATCGGTTAGACAAACATTTGGCTCACTTGCCGGTGGTGCTAACTTTGCGTCCTCTTGGGGTACTTATATTGTGCCTGCCGCTATTGCTAAACGCCCTATCCCTGCTGGCGCTATTTTAACTGCATTATTTTGTATTATTGCTGGTTTATGGGGTTACCCTATGGATTTAGCAATTTGGCAGCCTGTATTGTGTGTAGCGCTTATTGTTGGGGTGTTTATCCCGCTACTTGAAGCTGGCATGGAAATGACGCGCGAAGGTAAAACGACGCAATCCGCCGCTATTGTGGTGTTTGCTTCGACCTTGGTTAATCCTGCTTTTGGTTGGTCACTTACTATGTTACTTGATAACTTAGGGCTGATTGGCTGTAAAGAGCGCAGCGCTGAGCTAACTAAAATGAGCCGCTGGGTGATTCCACTTATTATGTTTGTGTTACTTACCACTGTAATGGCAATTGTAGGCATGTTACCCGGTATACCTGCGTTAATGGCTGACTTTAGGCATTAACCTTTAGCTATTACATCTCATATTTACCCACAAAAAAGCACGGCAATTGCCGTGCTTTTTAATACGTGATTTTTAATACACACGGTTAAGCAATTACTGCCAAGAACGCTCAGTCGCTAGTTGTTTTTCAAACGCATCAATTTGTGGGTTTAGCGTTTCGGTTACACCAATAAAGTCTAAACCACTTAACAAACGTTCTTTTACCTCTTTACTAATATCAAAACTAATTGGTGCAAACTTACTGCTTGTTAGTGTTTGATTTTCAAGGTCGATTTCAATGTTAATATCGTCGTGCTGCTCGCTAAGTACAAACAGTTGCTCAAGCGTGTCGGCAGGTAACGCTATGGCTAACATTTGGTTGTTACCACAGTTATTAAAGAAAATATCTGCAAAGCTTTCAGCTAAAATAACTTCAAAGCCATATTGCTTCAGCGCCCATGGCGCGTGCTCACGAGATGAGCCACAACCAAAGTTGTCGCGCGTTAATAATATTTGCGCGCCTTGGTAGCATGGGCGGTTTAAAATAAAGTCAGGGTTTGGCTCGTCGTTATCTAGGTAACGCCAATCATAAAACAATGCCGCATCAAAGCCTTCGCGGCTAGTTGATGTTAAAAACTGCTTAGGGATAATTTGGTCAGTATCTACATTGTTTTTATCAAGTGGGGCCATTAAGCCACTAAAAAATACGCTCATTAGGCTTCTCCTCTAATATCAACAAAGTGACCATGTATTGCAGCGGCTGCCGCCATTGCGGGACTAACTAAATGGGTACGCCCACCACGACCTTGGCGACCCTCAAAGTTACGGTTAGAAGTAGATGCACAACGCTTGCCTGCTCCTAGGCGGTCATCGTTCATCGCTAAACACATAGAACAACCCGGTTCGCGCCATTCAAAGCCAGCGGCTTTAAAAATATCAGCTAAGCCTTCGTCTTCGGCTTGTTTTTTAACTAAGCCAGAGCCCGGTACAATTAACGCCTCTATGCCGGCTACAACCTGTTTGCCTTCTACAATTTTTGCAGCAGCGCGCAAGTCTTCAATGCGGCTATTTGTACATGAGCCAATAAATACCGTGTCTACTTTCGCGCTTGATAATTTATCGCCCGCTTTTAAGTCCATGTATTTAAGTGCGCTGCGAATAGCATCGGCTTTAATTAAATCTGGCTCTTTATCTGGATCGGGTATGCACTCATCAACACCAATTACTTGCTCTGGGCTTGTGCCCCAGGTAATTTGCGGTTGAATGTCGTCAGCATTTAGCTCAACAACTAAATCAAAGTGTGCGCCTTCATCTGTTTTTAATGTTTCCCAATATTCAACGGCTGCATCAAAATCTGCGCCTTTTGGTGCAAACGGACGACCTTTTAAGTAATCATAAGTAATTTGGTCAGATGCAATTAAACCCGCTTTTGCACCCATTTCTATGCTCATATTACATAGCGTCATACGGGCTTCCATTGAAAGCGCTTCAATGCCTGCACCACAAAACTCTGCTACATAACCTGTGCCACCAGCGGTACCTAACTTGCCAATTACCGCCATAATTAAATCTTTAGCCGTAACCGTTGGACGCAATACACCGTTAATTTGAATTTTTAACGATTGCGCCTTTTTTTGCTGTAGCGTTTGCGTTGCTAATACGTGCTCAACCTCAGACGTACCAATACCATGCGCTAATGCGCCAAACGCACCATGTGTAGAAGTATGGCTATCGCCACATACAATGGTTGTGCCTGGCAAAGTAATGCCTTGCTCTGGGCCCATTACATGGACAATGCCTTGGTTAATTGAGTTTAAATCGTAAAGTACAATACCAAACTCTTTACAGTTTTTATCAAGCGCCATTAATTGGTTTTTAGATACTTCGCTTGCGGCATCAAGTGATCGGCTTTTAGTCGATACGTTATGATCCATCGTTGCAAAGGTTTTTTCTGGGCAACGTACAGTACGGTTTTTTTCACGTAGACCTGCAAAAGCCTGCGGAGAAGTCACCTCGTGCACTAAATGGCGGTCAATATAAAGTAAGTCGGTTTGCTCGTTTATGCTGGCAACGGTGTGTGCTTGCCAAATTTTTTCGTATAACGTTTGGGCCACTTGCTAATTCCCTAATCTGTTTGAGTTGCAGCATAACGGTGCTGCAACTTTACTATGTTATTAAATGCGTGAAACGATGGCTGCTGCTACATCGCTTGTGCTGTAACCTGCATTTGGATATATATCTGGAGTGCCAACGCCTGCTTCTACGGCTTCTGCTACTGCTTTTTCAATCGTGCGAGCCGCTTCGTCTTGCCCTAGCGAGTAACGTAACATTAATGCGGCACTTAAAATTTGTGCTATTGGATTTGCAACGCCTTTACCTGCAATGTCTGGCGCTGAGCCGCCTGCTGGCTCGTACAATCCAAAACCCGATTGATTCAAGCTTGCCGATGGTAATAAGCCCATTGAGCCTGTGATCATAGCGCACTCATCTGACAAAATATCACCAAATAAGTTATCGCAAAGTAGTACGTCAAACTGGCTAGGCTGTTTAACTAACTGCATAGCCGCGTTATCTACGTAAATGTAATCTAAGCTTACTTCTGGGTAGTCTTTACTAACTTCAGTTACTACTTCGCGCCATAATACGCTTGATGCTAATACATTGGCTTTATCAACAGAGGTAACGTGGTTACTACGTAGTTTTGCCGCTTCAAAAGCAAAGCGTGCAATACGTTCGATTTCTTTTCGTGAGTATGTTTGCGTATCAAATGCAAACTCTTCTGCGCCTTCACCACTGCGACCTTTTTCACCAAAATAAATGCCGCCAGTTAGTTCGCGCACGCACAAAATATCAAAACCTTTTTCACTAATATCAGCGCGAAGTGGCGACGCTGCACTTAATGCAGGTAATAACTGTGCAGGGCGTAAATTACAAAACAAACCAAAGTGCTTACGAAGCGGCAATAACGATGCGCGCTCAGGCTGCTCGTTTGGTGGTAAGTTTTCCCATTTAGGACCGCCTACCGAACCAAATAAAATAGCGTCTGAGTTTTCACATGCAGTAAGCGTGCTCTCTGGTAATGCTTCACCAAATTCATCAATGGCTGCGCCACCAATAGCATGATGCTGACGGTTTAGGGTAAAACCAAACTTATTGCTCACAGCATCAAGTACTTGCTCTGCTGCTGCCATTACTTCTGGACCAATACCGTCGCCAGCTAATACTGCAACGCTGTAGTTTGTTTTACTCATCCTGCTTTCCTTTGTTGTTTTAAATCAGACACTTTTTGTGCACGATAAATTAAGTTATAAACACGGATCATGGCGCGTACCGACGCTTCAACCACATCCGCTG
Organism: Pseudoalteromonas sp. 78C3; assembly: GCF_002836695.1. Lineage (NCBI taxonomy): Bacteria > Pseudomonadati > Pseudomonadota > Gammaproteobacteria > Alteromonadales > Pseudoalteromonadaceae > Pseudoalteromonas > Pseudoalteromonas sp. 78C3. The sequence goes on along the minus strand of NZ_PJAV01000157.1, from coordinate 17,179 downwards.
CAATGCCCGCACCGTGGTAAGGTCGGCCATCGTATTTAGCTATAATATTTACTTGGCCTAATGAGCTTGCACCTTGGCCTGTTGCTTCTAAGTTATATTCAATCATTTCAACGCTCATACCGGTTAAACGCTCAATAGCTGCAAACGAGGCTTCAACTGGACCATTACCTGTCGCCGCTTCTTGTTTAGCTTCGCCATCAATACGCATTCCAATGGTAGAGCTTGCTACTGATTGTGAGTTAGAGGCTGAGTTAACAAATTCTAATTGGTATTTTTCGTCTTTGTCGTTAATTTGATTAAAGTAAATCATCGCCTCAAGGTCGTAATCGTATACGGTGCCTTTTTGGTCAGCCAACTCAATAAAGCTTTTGTATAAGCCATCCATATCGTAATCAGATTTTTGATAGCCTAACTCTTCTAGGCGATGCTCAATAACATGACGACCCGAACGCGAAGTCATATTTAATTGGTTACTTGGCACACCAACGCTTTCTGGCGACATAATCTCATACGTATTTTGCGCTTTTAATACACCGTCTTGGTGAATGCCAGAACTATGCGCAAAGGCGTTTTCGCCAACAATCGCTTTATTTGGTTGTACTGGCATATTACAAATTTTAGCCACTTGACGAGATGCGCGGTAAATTTCTTCACTTTTAATATCGGTGTATACTTTTAAGTGGTCGTGGCGCATTTTCATGATCATCGCCACTTCTTCAAGCGAGCAGTTACCAGCACGCTCACCAATGCCATTAATAGTACACTCAATTTGGCGCGCACCGGCTTGCACTGCGGCTACCGAGTTTGCTACTGCTAAACCTAAATCATTGTGGCAATGCACGCTTAAGCGCGCTTTATCAATATTTGGCACGTTATTCATTAAATGGCGGATCATCGCGGCGTATTCGTCTGGCGTTACAAAACCAACGGTGTCTGGCAAGTTAATAGTTGAAGCTCCGGCATTAATTGCCTGCTCAACAATTTTACATAAATCCCAGTGCGGCGTACGACCGGCATCTTCACACGAAAACTCAACATCATCAGTATAGTTACGTGCCAATTTAATTGATTTAACAGCCATGGCCGTTGCATCGTCTAGGCTCATACGTAATTTATGTTCAAGGTGCAAAGGGCTTGTAGCAATAAAAGTATGAATACGGCTTTGCTGAGCTGTGCGAAGAGCTTCGCCACAGGCTTCAATGTCTTTAGCAACTGAGCGTGCTAAACCACAAATAATAGGACCTTTTACTTCGGTTGCAATACGTTGCACCGAGCGAAAATCAGCAGGGCTCGAAACCGGAAAGCCTACTTCCATCACATCCACATTCAAGCGGCTAATTGTATGTGCTAATTGAATTTTATCATCTTCAGTAAGGCTTGCTTTAAGTGCCTGTTCGCCATCACGTAAGGTGGTATCAAAAATCCATACTTTATCTTGCTCTTGCATAACTGCCCCTCATTCCTATGTTACCCAAATTTCAATTAATCCCAGCCGCGAGATAAAAAAAACCCCGCAATTGCGGGGTTTTTTAGTGTTCAACTCGATGCAAACACACTAATCCCCGCTTACTTGCCATAGCAGTAAGAGGTTAAGTTTTAGTGTAATTAAACGAATAATATGCATCTTGTTTTCTTATGTGTGTGTTCAGTGAAGCCTATTTTTAACATTACAAAGCCATGGAAGCAAGCATAAAAATTCCACAAAACACCTTTAAAACATAATCATAAAGAAAATAAAAACCAATAAACCTTAAATAACAAGATTAAAAATACCAAACACGCTTCTTGCCACCATAATCAAATCGGCTTTAAAGTGATCTCCGATTAGATAAGTTTTATTATTTTTATCTGGGCTTATAAAGTAATCCCATGTTTAATAATTAAAAAGTGCCATTACTCACTTTATCGACAAAATAGTCAAAGTGATTTGAGCTATATTGAGCCTACTTGCATATCAATAGAATCGATTCATTCTGTTCAAAGTATTCTGTTAATAAGTAAACTATTGGGCTTGCAGATCCTTTGCTTAGTTCATGCATATTAACTTCCTTGCATTGCCGAATTAGTAATTGCTATAGGGTATATTGAGCCCATACCCCAAATATTATTCTCTTTTTCTAATGCTTCTGATTGTTCGCCTGTCACTATGTTTATTGTTCTTATAATACGCTCGGAAAGGAACCACCCTTTCTCATTACGCTCAGGCAAATTGCGATTGGTATATTCCAGCTGATAATCTTCTTTATCAGAGAAAATAACGCCATTACCTTCTCCTATTTCTGAGTTCTTTATTTCCGGGTTAGCAATATTCACCCAATGAAAATGTGCTTTTGGCCTTGAATGAGTCATAAATGCTAAATACTTCCCATCAGGTGAAATACGGTGGTTTTTCATCTCCCACGCTTTCGGAAAACCAAAATTAACTTTGCGTACTATTTCACCATTAAACTTATGTATCCAAAAGCCATCGTGCTTTATCGCTAAAAACTCTTTATCACCAGGCAGTAAAAAAGCAGCGCCGCTATGATGAATTTGCGGTCGAGAGATGAGTTCCCCTGTTGGTACATGGTAATTAAAGTGTTTGCCATCTGAGTAAAAAATGACGTTTTCACTGTCTGAGGTCCAGTTAAACCAAGGGTAGCCACCCCCGCCTGACATAGTAATTAGCTTTTTCTCTTTGGTGTCGTATAACTGGCGAGTCGCTCGGTCATTTATATAACCCGAAATAGCAATATAACGGTTATCTGGTGAGCGTGCTGGTGGATGCAATCCCGCAGGCTCCAGTTGGGTAAAAATTTCTTCTGGAATAATACGGCGCCTGTCTGAGCCATCTAACCGTGATGACCACAGCGTGCGTACTTCACTGTATCTATATTTATTCCAAAACATTAGCCGCGGGGTTGAAAATGTATCTGCATCGCCATACACCTCTTCACGTATTTCTAGTGGCCACTCTGGATGGTTTTTATGCTCTTTAGCCCATGGGTATTTAGCAACATCAACTTCTACTTGTGGTGAACTTTGCGATGAGGGCTCTGAGCAACCGCTTAGCAATAAGCTAAAACAAACGCAGAGGGCGCAAAGCACGCTGTGATTTTTTATAAACGTCATTATCAAAATCCTTTTTGGCTTTTATTTAGAGAAAGGCATGTATGGTTACAACCCCTGCGCTGCTACATTTGTAATCGCTATTGGACCTAAAGTATCAAGACCCCAAATACCCATTTCCTTTACGCGTGTGATTTTTTTTCACCTGTTAAAATATTCGTTTTAGTCATAATACTGTATATGTCAGGCACTTCATCCCGACTAGTTGGCCTTTTAAAATCGTTATAGCCAAATTTGAGGGTAACGTCTTTATCAAGTGAAAAAATTACATTGCTGCCCATACCTTTCTCTGAATGCTCTATTTCAGGATTGGCAATATTCACCCAATGAAAATGCGCTTTTGGTCTAATATGAGTCATAAACGCTAAGTATTTTCCATCCGGTGAGATACGGTGGTCCAGCATCTCCCATTTCCTCGGAAAACCAAAGTTCACTTTACGCACTACTTCACCATTAAACTTATGTATCCAAAAGCCATCGTGCTTTACAGCTAAAAACTCTTTATCACCTGGGAGTAAAAAAGCAGCGCCACTGTGGTGAATTTGCGGCCGAGAGGTTAGTTCCCCTGTTGGTACATTGTAGTTAAAATTTTTACCATCTGAGTAAAAAATGACGTTTTCACTGTCTGAGGTCCAGTTAAACCAAGGGTAGCCGCCCCCGCTTGACATGGTAATGAGTTTTTTCTCTTTGGTATCGTATAACTGGCGAGTCGCTCGGTCATTTATATAGCCCGAAATAGCAATATAACGGTTATCTGGTGAGCGTGCTGGTGCATGAATACTAATAGATTCAAGCTTTTGAAATACCTCTTCTGGAATAATACGGCGCCTGTCTGAGCCATCTAACCGTGATGACCACAGCGTGCGCACTGCACTGTATTTATATTTATTCCAAAACATTAACCGCGGGGTTGAAAATGTATCTGCATCACCATACACCTCTTCGCGTATTTCAAGTGGCCACTCTGGATGGTTTTTGTGCTCTTTAACCCATGGGTATTTAGAAACGTCAACGGCTGTTGTGTTTTTTGTACTTTGCGATGATGGCTCTGAGCAACCGCTTAGCAATAAGCTAAAACAAACGCAGAGGACGCAAAGCACGCTGTGATTTTTTAAAAACGTCATTATTAAAATCCTTTTAAGCAGTTAAAGTACTGAGCCAATCTGCACACTATGCCCATACCCTAATAAATAAAAAGCTCATATTCATGAGCTTTTTATTCTTGCTATAATTGCGCTGTTGCGCTCAGTTATGTTAGTGGTGACTACTTAAATTACGAATAAATTTATTCGCTTTTAAAAGCTCCTAGCGGCCTTACTTTCTTCTTTGTAGCATCTTCAACAAACCACTGTTTCACTTCATCTTCAGTCAACCCTTCCTCTGACAAGCGCTTATATAGGTCTTTTTGTGATGGGGTTGAATGATCGCTATTTAGCTCAGCGGCTAATTCTTTTAAATCAGCTTCTGGTAATGTTTTACCCCAAGGTAAATTGCTATTTGTAGGGTTCGGTAGTGGTAACTTTAACTGCAAGCCATGGTTGCTAATTTTATCAGTCATCGAACCGATATCATTAAAATTAAAGCCCGAATTTCCCGCCGAGTTAAAGCTAGCAATACCTAGCTCCATCGTATATTGCCTGTCCTCTTTGTCAGTAAACATATCACTAAATTGGCTTGTAAATATGTCTCCAAAAGGCCTTAAGCCGTTTACTTCAACACGCTTTGGCGACTCATATTTCAAACTAAAATTTGCCGCAAAAACAAAAACCTGCTCTTCACCGGCAAATGCTTCAGCGTCTTTATTATGCCAATTAAGCAGCGCTCGAGCCTGTTTACCTTTTTCGTTATAAGGGCCTGCGTTATTCAATAATTCAATTAACTCTTCATACTCTGGGCCTACCTGCTCATCAATTTGGCACTGGTTGTCATACCACTTATCCTCAAATTGATAGTCATCGTCATGCCACGTATCCACCATTTTATTTAAAATACGCTCTGTTTTATAACCTTTATTTGCATTACGTGTAGCTTTGCCTAAATAGCAAAGTTTTGACTTATACTTCGGGCCTTGATCATTAATACCAATAGTTTGCTGCAGTATTAAATCACATGGCACACTACGCCAATCTAAACCAATGAGTTTTTTTGTATAATTATCAGACTCTAGCTCTGTACAGGTGGCTACAACCATAATATCGACTTGGGTATTCCAATCAAAGTCATCAAATATTATGTCATCGCCAAACTGGCGTACTTTAAACCCTAAACTTTGTGCGGCAGCAAATTCACTCTCAAATAAACGAATAAATTGCCCTTGCCTTTGTATTTTACTGGTTATTAAATAAGGTTTACCCTCACCACCAAAGCGCACCAAAATTCTAATGCTTTTTTCCCCAGCAAAAAGCTCTGGATATACAAAGCTTGAGCTACTACTCGTTAAAAAATCTTTTATTAATAGTGACTCTTCATTACCACCGTTACGCTTTGTATTTAAATCAACATAAAACTCATTCGCCACAAACTTATTTTTTATGCCTAAGGCATAGAGGACCTCAGCAGTGTCAGACTCAAAAATCATCTCATCACTATTATCTTTACGCTCCCCCATTAGTGGCAATACAACTTCACGGCTACTGCCAACTTGCGCACCAATGAAATAACGCATATCAGAGAAATTGTCATCTTGATAATATTCAACTGCAGAGTCGTTTATAATCGAGTAAAAAGCTTCTTCGTGCACCATAGGCTTGGTACCTAAATACGTTTTTGGCCCCAACTGAAAAAATGGTGTAAATACACAACCAAACTTTCCGGCAAAGTGCTTTTCATTATTTAATAGCTCAGACTCTACAAGCGGCCTTACTAGCTCTTTATAAGCAAGCTCGTTATTTACGCCATCACAGCGCGTTACTTTCAAGGTAATAGGGGCAATACCGGTCATCGTATCGTTAAACACAACGAGAACACGAATCGGGGTGAATGGCGTTAGCCGCTTTAGTTTATTGGCAATAATTGGCAACCATTTTTTTGAAGTCTGGTCTTGATAATATATAGCGCTGTGATGATAGCTCGCCTCACCATAGTCAGAAAATACTGGTTCAAATGTGTTTGCAAAGCTTTCGAGGTATTTATTGCCTTCTTTTTCTTGCGTAGCAAATGTGTGAATGGGGAAGTAATTTTGAAATTCAGCCGTAATATAATTATGCTCACGCGCTACTGTCGGCACCGTCATCATATAAAAACCATACGGGTTAGATTGCGATTGCAAATAAAGCGTGTTTTCAGGATCTGTAACTACGGCTTTACGTGTCGCTTTATCTAGCAAGCTGTAGTTATCACTAAAGCCGTAAAGTGCTTTTTTATCACCATTTTTACTTTGCTTTTGATTGGTAATGCTATCAATTAAAAATACCCAAAATGTATCCATCCTAATTGATGCACCGGGCAAATTAGGCAGTGCCCAGCTATCACCTAATAAAAAGTTTTCTATGTATTGTTTTACTTTATAGCGTTCTAAATTTGAATAATATTGGCTTTTATCACCTTCACGCTGAGCCCTTAGTAGCAATCCCATAAGGCCCGATATTGCCTCTGAGCGCAGCCTAAATTGAGCTGCCCATTGTGTACTTTGCTGCGTTTTTCCGTCTTTATTATATTCACTTAATAGCTCATGCATCATACCTTGATTAGCTGCACACTCCTGGCCTAGGCGTTTATCTCGCTGAATTTCTGCGTAGAATTGTTTACAGGCGTTATCGAGGAGTGCTTCATCCATTAAATTCGCAGCCGACGTAGCAATAGCGCCACCCGCTTTTATTACCGCTACTGCCGCGGCAATGGGAGCTGTTATTGGGATAAATGCCATAACACCCAGAGCAATGTTAATCATTTGCCACGCCATATCGTCGCCTGTTTCATCTACTTTTATATCATTGGCTACGGTTAAATTACGAAAGCGCTCTAAACTGTCCATACCTTCACGAGATGGGCAAACATTTATTTGGCTAATAGCATACGCCGCAATATGTACACGGCGGTTTTGTGCTCGGCTTGCCTCATCTTTATTATTTATAAGTGGTTGAGCATAACCCAGCCCAAGCACTTCAATACGCGCTTCATCAATGCCTGCTTGGGTCACTAAAATGTGCTTAACAGCCTCTGCTCGTCGCTCAGATAACGCAATATTATAATCGTAATTACCTATATCGCAGGTGTGGCCTGCCACGGTTACTTTAAGGTTCTCATTTTGCTTAAGCGCTTTTATAACGGCCTCGCTTTGCTGCAAAATAGTATTGCGGTAATCATCGGTTACTTGCTCGCTATTAAGCGAAAACGTTCCTTCAATTACGACATCTTTTACAATTTCTTTGGCACTTAAATGCTCAAAGTAATCGTTAGCAACCGTTTTATAGTGCCGTTTAGCTTGCGCTAAATTAGGGATATTTGTACCAAATTGCTGCAACGTAGTTTGCCCAAGTGCTGCAATATTTGTGGTTAAGTCAGCTATATTGAGTGCATTACCTGCTGCATCCATTGCCACCTTAGGAATGCCGAGCTTTTTACCTAAACTTTTATTATAGCTTTCCATTGCTGCTGGAGTGTTAGCTGGTAAGCGCCACAAATTTTCTGCAAGTGCTTGCCGCCAAGCATCGGTTGTAAAGGCTGCGCGAGCTTCACGTAGCTTTTTCCAAGCATCCTGCCCATCTTGCATAGCAAACACGGAATCTAGCGTTGCTTGAATAGTTTTATCTTCTGTTTCGTTTAAATGAGTATGTATTGCTTTAGCAATTTTACTCCCTAAAACAAACTTACCATTAGTGGTAAAATTACCGTTACTGGCACTGGCTGTTATATCGGTATTTATTAACCCTGCGGCTAATTGTGCACGGCCTTTAGCCACCGCCCATCCATGGCAAAAGCTCTCAAAGCCGCTGGCTATTTTTATTGGTTCATCACTAACTTTTGCGCGACCAACCTCTTTACCGTTTTCATCTTTAATACTAATATTTTTAGGGTCATAGGTAGCATGCTCGGTTTTTAAATCTTTTGCATAACTTATTAAGTGGCTATAAAAGCGAGGAAATTGCTTTATTATTGCCTCTTCAACCGAAAGCGGATCGCAGTTAATTACATCAAACTCACCTGCCTCATTTTTTATATCAAAGTGGATCATTTCGGCAAGTTCATAGTAATAATGTGTGCCGTCAAATTTAATAGATTTAGTACACCAGCTTGCAATATTGGCCTCATAGGTATTCCGCTGAAGCCTTATTTTTACTCTATACAACCCTTTGGGTAGTATCTTGTTAGTACCGGTTATCACCGCTAAGTTAGTTTCAGTGACGAAAGTAGCTGGTATATCTCTACCTATAGGCGACGACAAAACAATATTTTCACCCGGAGAAAGAAGCGGGATGTTTGGGTTAATACTTAATACAACAGCCCTCGTTTTTGCCAACACATACGCTTGAATACTCTTTACGTTTTTTTGAATTATTTCCCTTTCATACCACTTATTGTAAGTGTCGTCTTCGCTATTTTCTGTAGGCTGTTTTAAATTGGTAATAGGGATTGTTTGTAACTCTAATAACGGTGTATTTGAGCTACTGTAATTTTTTAAATTATCAACAAATTCTTTAGCCCATCCTCTAGGGTTATTATTGGCAATGAGGCCAATGGACTCCATTGGCGGAATAATAATAGGCCGTTGATTATTAGCCATGTAGGCATGAAACGGCTGACGTACTTCTAATGAGTCACTATTTATTGTCGATAAAATACCGGCTTTATTCGTTTTTAACACAATAGGCTTTTTTGTATTATAAGTGGCTGACTTTGGCTGTTCAGCAATAACAATTCGGTTTGCTACCGGCGTTAATTTGCCAATCGGTTTATTATGTTTAACATATCCAGTTAGTAAATAAACCAATGGGCTTGCAGATCCTTTGCTAATATCATGCATAATTAGTTACTCTGTGCTTTTTGGTTGGTAATAGCGATAGGTGCTAAAACGTTAAGGCCCCAAATATTCATTTCTTTAGTACGCGTAATACGTTTCTCTCTCGTTAAAATATTGGCTCTAGTGATAATGCTATAAGTAACAGGTCTACCAAGCTCATCAACCTCGCCCATCGGGTTAAAACCAAATTTAAGCGTGACATTTTCGTCCAATGAAAATATCACTCCACCACCCTCCCCTTTTTCTGAGTGCTCTATTTCAGGGTTTGCAATATTCACCCAGTGGAAGTGAAAATCTTCTCTACCATACGTCATAAACGCTAAATACTTGCCGTCTGGTGAAATACGGTGGTTTTTCATTTCCCATGCTCTCGGAAAACCAAAGTTCACTTTACGCACTACTTCACCATTAAACTTATGTATCCAAAAGCCATCGTGCTTTACCGCTAAAAACTCTTTATCACCAGGCAGTAAAAAAGCAGCGCCACTGTGGTGAATTTGCGGTCGAGAGGTGAGTTCCCCTGTAGGTACATGGTAATTAAAGTTTTTGCCATCTGAGTAAAAAATGACGTTTTCACTGTCTGAGGTCCAATTAAACCACGGGTAGCCGCCACCGCTTGACATGGTGATTAGCTTTTTCTCTTTAGTATCGTATAACTGGCGAGTCGCTCGGTCATTTATATAGCCCGAAATAGCGATATAGCGGTTATCTGGTGAGCGTGCTGGTGCATGTATACTAATAGATTCAAGCTTTTGAAATACCTCTTCTGGAATAATACGGCGCCTGTCTGAACCATCTAACCGTGATGACCACAGTGTGCGCACTTCACTGCCTTTATATTTATTCCAAAACATTAACCGCGGGGTTGAAAATGTATCTGCATCTCCGTACACCTCTTCGCGTATTTCGAGTGGCCACTCTGGGTGGTTTTTGTGCTCTTTAGCCCATGGGTATTTAGCAACATCAACCTCTGCTTGTGGTGAACTTTGCGATGAGGGCTCTGAGCAACCGCTTAGCAGTAAGCTAAAACAAACGCTGAGAGCGCAAAGCATGCTGTGATTTTTTAAAAATGTCATTAAAACTATCCTTTTACTACATGCACTTATTTACGAGGTAATATAAATAAGTGCATTCATTAAAACTTGTGTTATTAAAATAAAGTGCTTGCACTTACTCTTCTACTATTTCTGCCATTAAAACGGTTTCTGGCGTTTGGTCGTGAAGCTCACTGAATGGGACATTGTCGAAAATATAATAAGCTGGCTGACCATCATTTGGGTCTTGCATTAAATCAAAATTGCCACTTTGAGGGATATCAGTAAATTTTATTTTTACCCAGGTAGAATCGAGCCTTACACTGGCTATAGACTGTACCTGTTGCCAGCTATGTTGTTTATTTATAAGTATAAGCTGCTCTTTATCGTACTTTGGCGTATTTGGATCAACCTGATACATAAATACAAAAGCAGGCTTAACCAGAGTTAACGGGTTTATGTTATTTACTACCATTGCCATACTGTGCGAGGCACTCATACTAACTCCCAAATACTTGTTGTAGTTTTGCTTTGGTTTTAGGGCCTGGTATGCCGTCTATGTCGAGATCGTGCTCGTACTGAAATTCCTTTACACCAATGCGAGTTTTTTTACCCATAACACCATCAACCGTACCACAATCAAACCCAAGCATATTGCACCGGCCTTGCACACCTGAAAGCGTGTCTATTGGATCTAGATTGCCTATTTGCACGTTAAAGCTTTTAGTTGGTGTGGTATCGCCTTCATTTAGGTATAAATCGACTGTGCCGGTTAGGGCGTCGTTACTATTAAGCTCTACTTCGATAAGCCCATCACTTTGCAATACGGTATCTATTGTTTGGTTACCAATATTAAGTACTACGCGTTTACCGACTACGTCATCGCCGTCGTCGTACGATACTTGCAGACGAAAGTACTCTTTTTCGTTTTGTACAACAAAGCTGTTAATACTGTTGGTGCGCAGCGGTATAAACTTTTCTTTTTTAGGCGGAATCGTAATTTTATCGCCCGGGTAAATTAAGTTTGGGTCTGGGCGTAGGGCTTTAAACTCTGCATTGCTTGGGTGGTTGTAAAGCGCTTTAGATGTTTGGTAGCCGTATTGCTTTGCTATGCGCAATAGCGTTTCACCTTGAGCTACAGTGTGTTGTTGGGTCATTGTGTATCCTTAAACTTTGCCTACAGACCAATCTTCGCTGTCGAGTTCAAAAAAGCTGACTTTAGCGTTTTCAAAGTCGGGGCCTGATACGTTGGCATAACCGTTTTGATCAAGTTGCCCGGTAATAATGTGGCCGTTGCGTAGGCGTATTTTGTAGCCCATATTAGCTTGTGGTTCGCCAGCTTCGTCGAGTAGTTCTATTTCGTAGGCTAAAGTGGGTTGTTCAACAGTAAATGTGGTGGTGTCGGTTGCGCCACTGGCCGTTACCGTAACATTATAAAGACCCGGTTTTACCTCAGCGTAGTGCTGCCAAAACGAGACTTCGTCTGGGCGTTTTTTTTCTAGTTGTAGTGTTATTTGACCACTTGTTGGCCCTTGCCACTGAATAACTACACTGCGACTGTTACTGCATGAGCCTTCTATATTGAGTTTCCAACCACTGGGTACTGTTAAGCTTGTGCCTGCTTTAGCAGGTTTTCGCTCGCTATAGCCTAAGTTGTAATCGTAAATTAAATTGGCATTTTTATAGCCGGTATATTGCTGTGCGAGTTGCTCTACGGTTTCGGCGGCGCTAAGTACATGGGTTGTAAAATTTTGCCTAACAGTGTGAGACGCTTTTAGTAGCATTGTGCTGTTTAGCTCTGGCTTATAAATACGTACAGCGGGCGCATGCTGTTGTATAGGTTGCGCTGCTTTTTTAGGTTTTTGGTTATAACTTTGCTGATTTATAAATTGCGGACTATTTTGCGCAGCTGATTGGCTGTTTATAAATGCAGAAGTGCTTGGCGTCATTACTGTGTTATTTATAAAAGTATTGTTTTGCAACGCTGTTTGCGATGATGTAATTGAACCATTATTAACCGCGCCCGAGTACTTTGTTGGTGCTTGAGTTTGTTTTGGGTAAACAGCTAGGCGTGTACTAGCTTGCTTAAACAGAGAATATGGTACCTTTTTCCACTCTTTGTCTTTAGCCCAATATTGGCACCGAGTGTCGTCGCGTAATCGCGCAGCTTGGTGTTTATCTAGCGCACCAAACAGGTTGTCTTGCAGTTGCCTTTGCAACACTTTAGGAAGTTTGCAAAGCTGAGCACGACTTAAATAAGAGAATGTAACCACAGGCTCTGAATTTTCAGGCTCATTATGTGGTTGTTCAAATAGTGGGGGGTAATTTAAGTTCACCGGATCCTTGGTGAGCATTTGCATCCTCGCTTTCTCTTAATAAGAGACTTATTTATTATTTAGTTACGGCTAAAAGGTATGCCGTTATTATAGTGCGTTAATATAAAGAAATAGGCACAAAAAATCTACAATGAATTTTTAAATTTGCTAACTTTGTTCAGTGTTTTCTCTTACGTAATGTCCGGCTCCACGAGTAATATAACGCAGCTGCCAAATAACGCGCTCAATCAATTCGTCGCGTTGCAATCCTTCTATATCGAGCGCTTCTGCACCCGCATTAAATACGAGCGTTACCATAGATTCCGCCTGAATATAGGCATGCATAGCGTTGCACTTAGTTTCGCTTTCTAGATAGTGAGCCAACTCTAAAATAAAATGCTTTACCTCGCGGGCTACAGCGGCTCTAAATGCTTTAGAAGTCCCAGATCGTTCTCGCAGCAACAACCTAAATTGGTTACTTGAGTTATCAATAAACTCCATAAAAGTAACCACTGAGGTATTTATAACACTGCCGCCATCGTTTGCTATTCGTCTGCGTGCTTGACGCATTAGTTGGCGAAGAGTTAAGCCCGCTTCGTCTACCATGGTTAAACCTAGCTCATCCATGTCTTTAAAATGACGATAAAAAGAAGTTGGGGCAATACCAGCTTCTCGTGCCACTTCGCGTAAACTTAAATTCGAAAAACTATGATCAGCACTCAGCTGATTAAATGCCGCTTGAATTAACGCCTGTCGTGTTTTTTGTTTCTGTTGCGCTCTAACACCCGACATCAACAGCTCCCTGAATTATTTTATATGAATATTTAGTGATATTAGCTCAATTGTACAGTCTAATACTTGACGACGAGAGTTTGAAATACTATTTTAGCTTACAGTTGTACGCTGAGATTGAGAATTATGAATAAACCACCGATTATTTGGACAAACGTCCTATTTTTTAGCCTAACCTTTTTGGCGGCTGCCACACTTGTACCTTGGTACGCCATTAGCTACGGATTTACCAGCGCGCATTGGATTGCTTTTGTTGGCTGCATGTTTTATGCAGGCTTATCAATTACTGCCGGCTACCATCGATTATGGGCACATAAAACCTATAACGCACACCCTGCAGTTGAATTTATTTTTGCGCTAGGCGGTGCTTTTGCACTACAAAACAGTGCTCTGCATTGGAGTAGCGATCACCGTATACATCACGGTCAAGTTGACGACCCAATAAAAGACCCTTACGCGGCTACCAATGGTTTTTGGTATAGCCATATCGGCTGGATGTTACGTGACTACCAAGGCGATAGCTACAACGACTATAGTAATTGTCGTGATTTACAACGAAATAAAGTCGTTATGTGGCAACATAAGCACTACTTAAAACTAGCTATTGCTATGAACGTAGGTTTGCCTCTTGCACTTGGTTTATTAGTTGGTGATGTGTGGGGTATGTTAATTCTTGCAGGTTTACTACGCTTAGTACTAAGCCAACACTTTACCTTTTTTATAAACTCAGTTGCACATATTTGGGGCTCTCGCCCATACACCGAAAAAAATACGGCACGCGATAACGGCTTTTTAGCGTTATTTACATACGGTGAGGGGTATCACAACTTCCACCATATTTTTGCAAGCGACTACCGTAACGGTATTAAATGGTTTCATTACGATCCAACAAAATGGATGATCCGCTCTTTAGCAGCTGTTGGTTTAGCTAATAAATTGAAGCGTACACCTGTTGAACGTATCGAAAAAGCAAAGGCCGAAACGCTAATGAGCAAAACGCAAACGCGTCTTGCAAAATTGCCTTTAGCACAAGATAAGATTACATTATTACAACAAGAGTACGATTTACTGCTGAAAAAACTGCAAAATTATTGTTCACTACAAAAACAAGTGTTAGAAGTTAAAAAAAATAACATGGCAAAGCAGTGTGAACGCTCAGCATTAATGGCACAATACCATGAGTTGGAAGCCGCCTGGGAAAATCAAAAACAGGCATGGCTAGCACTTAATGCGAGGTTATTAAAAGCCTCTTTTAATTAATTTAGGAGTGGCTGTGGCCAAACAACCAGAACAAAAAAAAGTACCCGTGACATACCAATATGATGCAATAATTATTGGCACGGGTCCTGGCGGTGAAGGTACCGCCATGAACCTTTCAAAAAACGACAAAAAAGTAGCGGTTATTGAACGCCAAGAATCAGTTGGTGGCGGTTGTGTACATTGGGGAACAATTCCTTCAAAAGCGCTTCGCCACTCTGTTAGCCGCTATATTGAATACAAAGCAAATCCGTTATTTAATGTTGGTGAGCGCCCTAGCCGCCTGACATTTCCTGATATTTTACGTCACGCAAGTTCTGTTATTTCTAAGCAATCTAATTTACGTAGTAGCTTTTACGATCGTAACCGCATTCATATGTTTCAAGGTGATGCGAGCTTTGTAGATAAGCACACAATTGAAGTAAAACGAAATGATGGTTCAACTGAGCGACTGACTGCTAAAACGATTGTTATAGCAACCGGCTCACGCCCTTATCGCCCACCAGAGGTAGATTTTACGCATTCTCGTATTTATGAGAGCGACACTATTTTAGGTCTTAAACACGACCCTCACCGCGTACTTATATACGGCGCTGGTGTAATTGGTTGTGAGTACGCTTCTATATTTAAAGGTTTAGGCGCTAAAGTTGATTTAGTTAATACACGCGACCGACTACTTGCTTTTATGGATGCTGAAATATCTGACGCGCTTAGCTATCACTTTTGGAACAGCGGTATTGTGATACGTCACAACGAAGAGTTTGACCGAATAGAGACCCGTGACGACTGCGTTATTATGCATTTAAAATCAGGCAAACGCGTAAAAGCTGACTGTATTTTATTTGCTAATGGCCGTACTGGTAACACTGATACATTAAACCTTGAAGCCATTGGTTTAAAAGCCGATAGCCGTGGCCAATTAAAAGTTAACGAAACATACCAAACAGAAGTTGATAACGTTTACGCTGTAGGTGATGTAATTGGCTATCCAAGCCTTGCTAGTGCTGCGTTTGACCAAGGTCGCATAGCTGCTGATGCAATTGCATGTGGTAACTGTGATGACAGACTGATTGTTGATATTCCGGCCGGTATTTATACCATCCCAGAAATGAGCTCAGTCGGTAAAACCGAGCAAGAGCTTACAGCCGCTAAAGTACCATATGAAGTTGGCCGTGCTCAGTTTAAGCATTTGGCACGTGCGCAAATTGCGGGCACTGAAGTAGGTAGTTTAAAAATATTATTCCACACTGAAACCAAAGAAGTACTTGGCGTACATTGTTTTGGCGAGCGTGCATCTGAAATTGTTCACATTGGCCAAGCCATTATGGAACAGAAAAATGGTGGCAATAATATCGACTACTTTGTAAATACCACATTTAACTACCCGACCATGGCTGAAGC
This sequence comes from Pseudoalteromonas sp. 78C3, assembly GCF_002836695.1. NCBI lineage: Bacteria > Pseudomonadati > Pseudomonadota > Gammaproteobacteria > Alteromonadales > Pseudoalteromonadaceae > Pseudoalteromonas > Pseudoalteromonas sp. 78C3. The sequence continues at coordinate 1,313 of NZ_PJAV01000157.1, read as the reverse complement.
CTACCGTGTTGCGGCATTAAATGGTTTAAATCGCTTATTTAAATAAGTAGTTTTAAAAGCCTTTATAAATAGGTAACAAAAAACCCGCAACTTAGCGGGTTTTTTACTTTTAAACAGTTTTAAAGTTTATTTAAGTAGCTATTACTTATGGTACTTAGCACTTAGCTCATGTACTGCATTAATGAATACACCAGCATTTTCAGGGTCTACATCTGGTGTAATACCGTGGCCTAAGTTAAACACGTGGCCATTGCCTGTACCGAAGTCTTCTAAAATAGTGCCTACTTCTTGACGAATACGCTCTGGTGTACCGTGTAACATAGATGGGTCCATATTACCTTGTAGAGCTACTTTATCACCCACACGGCGTTTAGCGTCGCTAATATTAATAGTCCAATCAAGACCAATTGCATCACAACCTGTTGCTGCAATAGCTTCAATCCATTGACCACCATTTTTAGTGAACAAAGTAACCGGTACTTTACGACCATCGTATTCACGAATTAAGCCATCTACAATTTTATGCATATATTGCAGTGAAAATTCGTTGTAATCGCGCGGGCTTAATACACCACCCCATGAGTCAAATACCATTAGCGATTGCGCGCCAGCTTTAATTTGAGCATTTAAATAATCAATAACTGAGTCAGCTAACTTATCGAGTAATAAATGAAGTGTTTGCGGCTCTGCAAACGCCATTTTTTTGATTTTACCAAATACTTTGCTGCTACCGCCTTCAACCATATAAGTTGCTAGCGTCCAAGGTGAACCAGAAAAACCAATAAGCGGTACTTCACCTTTAAGTTCACGACGAATAGTGCTTACTGCGTTCATTACGTAGCCAAGCTCGTCTGTAGGATCTAACTTTGGAATTTTTTTAACATCAGCAAGTGATGAAATAGGACGTTCAAACTTAGGGCCTTCGCCAGTTTCAAAGTAAAGACCTAAACCCATCGCATCTGGAATCGTTAAAATATCACTAAATAATATAGCGGCATCTAACGGGTAGCGACGTAATGGCTGCAGTGTTACTTCACATGCAAGCTCAGCATTACGGCACAGGCTCATAAAATCGCCCGCTTGTGCACGTGTAGCGCGATACTCTGGTAAATAGCGTCCTGCTTGGCGCATCATCCATACCGGAGTTACATCAACAGGTTGTTTTGCAAGTGCACGTAAATAACGGTCGTTTTTTAATTCGCTCATGGCGTAAATTATCCTAAGACTTGTATAAATTGTGCAAGATTGTACCACCATATTCTCCGACCCTCTATTGCTTAGGGACGAAAACAATATTCCCTAGAGGCAGATCA
>NZ_PJAV01000156.1:0-30866 GCF_002836695.1 Pseudoalteromonas sp. 78C3 | reverse complement strand
CCCGCCTTGCCCGTGTATTTGCAACTATTGATGAGCGAATTAGTCATTTAACTGAATTTGTACAAGGCTATGGCAAGTTTGCTAAATTACCTCAGCCACAAAAAACACGGATTAACTGGCAAAACACACTCAATAATTTAAAAAATCACTGGCAATTTAGCTACGAAATAAAAAATTCACACAATGAATTACAAGCTGATCAAGCCCAACTCGAGCAGCTGCTCATAAACCTATTAAAAAATTCACACGAGTCAGGCTCCAACTCCAATGAAATACATATTCAGGTCGAGTTTGTACCCCAAGCTTGTGTTATAAATGTGAGCGACTGCGGCAAAGGAATGAGCGAGCAAGTAATGGCAAATGCTTTAGTGCCCTTTTATTCTACAAAAAGTACGGGGAGTGGTTTAGGGCTAGCCTTATGCAGAGAAATCGCAGAAGCGCACCAGGGGCATATAAGTTTACATAACAAAATAGAGGGCGGCTTAAACGTACAAGTGAGCCTTCCTTATTCGTAAATTCACAAAAATTAAAAACAACAAAGCCACTTAAAAAGTGGCTTTGTGTTTAAAGAGCTTAATAACCTGAGTTCAGGTTGAGTAATAAATTACTCTGCGTCAGCTTCTTTATATTTAGCAGCAGTTTCTGTAATTAACGGCTGTAATTCACCGCGTTGAAACATTTCGATAATAATGTCACAACCACCAACTAATTCGCCATCTACCCATAATTGCGGGAATGTTGGCCAATTTGCGTATGCTGGAAGCTCAGCACGAATGTCTGGATTAAGTAAAATATCAACGTATGCAAATGGTTCACCACATGACATTAACGCTTGCGATGCTTGTGAAGAAAAACCACAATTTGGTAATTTTGGTGACCCTTTCATGAAAAGGATTATTGGGTTTTCTGAAATTTGCTGTTTAATTTTATCAATGGTTTCCATCTACAACCTCAAAGTAACGATAGCTAAATATATTTAGGTCTTGAAAATAACTCATCGTGACCACAAATATATAACTTAAAATGGGCAAATAAAGCCGCAATTGAAATAGTCTTTCGCAATAGCATTGCTGTTTGCTTAAACTTGAGTAAAATACTCAACAATTATAGTAACACTATATTACCGCTTGGTATAGGTAACTGCTCTGTTTCAACAGGCATTACGTATTACCAAATGGACTATCAACCAAAGAAGATGGAGATAAAAAAATGGCATTTGAACTACCGTCACTACCATATGCAATCGACGCACTTGAGCCACATATTTCAAAAGAAACACTAGAGTTTCACCATGGCAAACACCACAACACTTACGTGGTTAAGCTTAATGGTTTAATCCCTGGTACTGAGTTTGAAAACAAATCTCTAGAAGAGATCGTATGTTCATCAGAAGGCGGCGTATTTAACAACGCAGCACAAATCTGGAACCATACTTTTTACTGGAACAGCTTATCTCCAAACGGCGGCGGCGAGCCTACTGGCGCAGTTGCTGATGCAATCAACGCTAAATGGGGTTCTTTTGATGCGTTTAAAGATGCATTAAATGACAAAGCAGTAAATAACTTTGGTTCAAGCTGGACGTGGTTAGTTAAGCTTGCTGATGGTTCACTAGACATCGTTAATACATCTAACGCTGCTACACCATTAACTGATGATGGCGTTACTCCAATCCTTACAGTGGATTTATGGGAACACGCTTACTACATTGATTACCGTAACGTTCGTCCAGATTACCTTAAAGGTTTTTGGTCGCTTGTTAACTGGGAATTCGCGAACGCTAACTTCGCTTAATTAGCCTTTAAACGCTAATGTAAAAAAGACGCTTAGGCGTCTTTTTTTGTTTCTTGTTTATCACACCTAAGCGCCTCATCATTTAATAAAACACTTTTAGTAACATGATCTTTTTTCACTTAAATTTTTAATTTTATTGCACAAAAATACAAATTCGTGACTAGACTTTAAAAGGTAAGCACCTTTTTACAGCGGGTTTCGGAGGTTATTATGACGATTTTTGAGCATTACCAAGCACGATACGAAGCGGCACAGGAAGAAGAATACAGTATCGCTGAATTTCTTGAGATTTGTAAAACCGATAAGTCTGCCTACGCCAGCGCACCAGAACGCCTACTCATGGCAATTGGCGAACCAAACATGGTAGATACCGCAACGGATGCACGACTAAGCCGGTTATTTTCTAATAGAGTAGTTGCGCGCTACCCTGCCTTTGCTGATTTTTATGGTATGGAAGACGCCATTGAGCAAATAGTCTCTTATTTAAAACACGCCGCCCAAGGGCTTGAAGAATGCAAACAAGTGCTTTATTTACTTGGACCTGTTGGTGGGGGTAAATCATCCATTGCTGAAAAACTAAAATATTTAATGCAACAAGTGCCTATTTATTCAATTAAAGGCTCTCCGGTAAACGACCATCCCCTTGCATTATTTGACCCAATAGAGGACGCCGACGTACTAAAGCAAGAATACGGTATTAAACCGCGCTACTTAAAAACCATTATGTCGCCTTGGGCTGGAAAACGCTTAAAAGAATTCAATGGCGATATTAGCCAGTTTAGAGTGGTTAAACGCTACCCTTCTATTTTAAACCAAATAGGTATTGCCAAAACCGAACCAGGAGATGAAAACAACCAAGATATTTCGGCGCTAGTGGGTAAGGTCGATATTCGCCAGCTTGAGCACTTTGCCCAAAACGATCCTGATGCATACGCCTACTCGGGCTCTTTATGTTTAGCTAACCAAGGGCTGATGGAATTTGTAGAAATGTTTAAAGCGCCTATTAAAGTGCTGCATCCTTTACTTACCGCAACCCAAGAAGGTAACTACAACGGCACAGAAGGCATTAGTGCCCTGCCCTTTAATGGCATGATCCTCGCTCACTCTAATGAATCTGAGTGGCAAACCTTTAAAAACAATAAAAACAATGAAGCATTTTTAGACCGTGTTTATATTGTTAAAGTACCTTACTGCTTACGTGTAACCGAAGAAATTAAAATTTACGACAAATTACTTGAGCACAGCGAGCTATACAACGCGCCATGCGCACCGGGTACACTTAAAACATTGGCGCAATTTACGACGCTATCACGTTTAAAAGAGCCAGAAAATTCAAGTATCTATTCAAAAATGCGGGTATACGATGGCGAAACTCTAAAAGACACCGACCCTAAAGCAAAATCGTATCAAGAGTATCGTGATTACGCAGGTGTTGATGAAGGCATGACGGGGCTCTCTACTCGCTTTGCGTTTAAAATTTTATCTCGTGTGTTTAACTTTGATACCACTGAGGTTGCCGCAAACCCAGTGCACTTATTTTATGTACTTGAGCAACAAATAGAGCGCGAACAATTTTCAAGCGAAATAGAAGAGCGTTATTTAAGCTTTTTAAAAGGCTATTTAATTCCGCAATATGTAGAATTTATAGGTAAAGAACTGCAAACCGCCTATTTAGAATCGTATTCAGAATACGGACAAAACATTTTTGACCGTTATGTTATTTATGCAGACTTTTGGATACAAGACCAAGAATATCGCGACCCTGATACAGGACAACTATTTGACCGCGAGGCACTTAATGCCGAACTTGAAAAAATAGAAAAGCCAGCAGGTATTTCTAACCCTAAAGATTTTCGTAATGAAATAGTGAACTTTGTATTGCGTGCCCGTGCGCATAACAACGGTAAAAACCCACTATGGACAAGCTACGAAAAACTACGCACGGTAATTGAGAAAAAAATGTTCTCTAATACCGAAGATTTACTCCCTGTTATTTCGTTTAATACTAAAACGTCTGCAGAGGATCAGCAAAAGCACGAAGACTTTGTGAACCGTATGGTCGAAAAAGGCTATACACAAAAACAAGTTCGCTTGCTTTCTGAGTGGTATTTACGGGTTAGAAAATCGCAATAACCTTCATAGTCGTAGTATATAGGAGGTCAATATGGCGCATTTTATAGATAGGCGTTTAAACGGTAAAAACAAAAGTACGCTTAATCGCCAGCGCTTTATTAGGCGCTATAAAAAGCAAATTAAAGAAGCGGTTTCAGATGCGATTAACAAACGCAGCGTTACAGATTCAAGCTCTGGTGAGAGTATTTCTATTCCACAGCGCGATATCAGCGAACCCACGTTTCATCAAGGGCAAGGCGGGAATAGAGAACAAATTCACCCTGGTAACGATCAGTTTTCTACAGGTGATAAAATTGAGCGCCCTACAGGCGGACAAAGCGGCGGTGCCGGTGAAGGTGACGCCAGCGATTCGGGCGAAGGGCAAGATGAGTTTGTATTTTCAATATCAAAAGATGAATACCTTGATTTACTGTTTGAAGATTTAGAACTTCCTAACTTACAAGAGAACCAGCTTGATAAGTTAGTGCAAATGAAAACCCATCGCGCAGGGTTTTGTAGTGATGGTATGCCAAGTAATATTGATATTGTCCGCTCATTACAAGGCTCGCTTGCACGGCGTGTTGCCATGAGTGCAGGTAAAAAACGCCGTTTAAAAGAGTTCGAAGAACAACTTGCTCTGCTGCTTGCTGGTCCACATAACGATAAAGCAGCAATTGCTTTATTACAAAAAGAAATTGCAGCATTAAAAGTGCAAATTAAGTCGGTTCCATTTATTGATAACTACGATTTACGTTTTCGTAATTACGAAAAACGCCCTCATCCCACCAGCAAAGCGGTGATGTTTTGTATTATGGATGTGTCAGGCTCAATGGATCAGCCAACAAAAGACATGGCAAAACGGTTTTATATTTTGCTCTATCAATTTTTAACACGCAGCTATAAAGACATAGAAGTTGTTTATATTCGCCACCACACACAAGCAAAAGAAGTAGACGAGCAAGAGTTTTTTTATTCTCAAGAAACTGGCGGCACTATTGTTTCAAGCGCACTTAAATTAATGAACGAAATAATAAAAGAGCGTTATCACGCAAACGAGTGGAATGTATACGCCGCACAAGCCTCTGATGGCGATAACTGGGCGGACGACACCCCGCAGTGTGGTGAAATTTTACGTAATAAACTCTTAAGCGCAGTACGCTATTTTGCTTATATTGAAATAACCACTCGTGCCCATCAAAGCCTATGGCGCGAATATGAATCCATAACACACAGCCATAATAATTTCGCTATACAGCATATTCAAAGCGTTGAAGATATTTACCCAATTTTTAGGGAGCTATTTAAAAAAGGTCGTCAACAGCAAAACTCTGCATAGCCTAAAGCGAGGTAACATTATGAATGATAAACGAATGAGTGATGGCCCAGATTGGACCTTTGATTTATTAGATGAGTACCAAGGTGAAATTGCCCGTGTTGCAGCTCACTACAGGTTAGACACCTACCCTAATCAAATTGAAGTGATAACCGCAGAGCAGATGATGGATGCTTATTCAAGCGTTGGCATGCCTATTGGCTACAGCCATTGGTCTTACGGTAAGAAATTTATCCAAACAGAGCAAAATTATAAGCGCGGACAAATGGGTCTCGCTTACGAAATAGTGATAAATTCAGACCCTTGTATTGCGTACTTAATGGAAGAAAATACCTTACCTATGCAAGCGCTTGTAATGGCGCACGCATGTTACGGACATAACTCATTTTTTAAAGGTAATTACTTATTTAAAACCTGGACCGATGCTGGCTCAATTATTGATTACTTGGTATTTGCTAAAAACTACATAAGTCGCTGTGAAGAAAAGCACGGCATTACACAAGTAGAAGCCCTGCTCGACTCATGTCATGCATTAATGAATTACGGAGTCGATCGCTACAAACGTCCACAACAAATATCGTTATTTGAAGAACAAAAACGCCAACAAGAGCGTGAAGACTACCTTCAATCGCAAGTAAATGAATTATGGCGGACTATTCCTGAGCAACAGCAAGAAACCAAAAAGAAAGTACGCCATTTCCCTTCTGAACCCCAAGAAAATATTTTGTATTTTATTGAAAAAAATGCCCCATTACTCGACTCTTGGCAACGTGAAGTTATACGTATTGTTCGTAAAATTTCGCAATACTTTTACCCACAAAAACAAACTCAAGTAATGAACGAAGGCTGGGCAACATTTTGGCATTACACCATCCTTAATCACTTATATGATGAGGGAAAGCTCACCGACTCTTTCATGTTAGAGTTTTTACAAAGCCATACCAACGTAGTTTATCAGCCACCTTATAACAGTAAATATTATTCAGGCATTAACCCATATGCTTTAGGCTTTAATATGATGGTGGATATTCGCAGAATATGTGAGCACCCAACACAAGAAGATAAACGCTGGTTTCCTGAATATGCAGGCAGTAATTGGCTAGATACACTGCATTTTGCAATGGAAAACTTTAAAGATGAGAGTTTTATTAGCCAGTTTTTATCGCCTAAGTTAATTCGTGATTTTAAATTATTTACTATTATTGATCATACTAATAATCCCCATTTAGAAATTGGCGCAATACATAACGACAACGGCTATAAAGCAGTAAGAGAAGCACTCTCAGCGCAGTACAATTTAAGTAATCATGAGCCTAACATTCAAGTATATGACGTTGATATTAGAGGTGGCCGTTCACTAACCCTACGCTATGTACCTCATAACAATATTCCTTTAGCAAACTCGCACGAGGAAGTGCTTAAGCATCTTTACAGATTATGGGGCTTTAAAGTAAAACTAGAGCAAGAGTCAAATTCTGGTGAGGTTTCAATGATTGGTCAATGCCCAATAGATGACTCTCGACACACAACACAATAATGAAGGGCAATACAATTTTCATACTGGTTGGGTTTGCTCAGCAGGTTATAAAAACACGGTATTATTTAACCCTAAATTCTGGATATAAAAAATGACGCTTAAGCGTCATTTTTTATATCTTCGTAGGCTATTACTTTATTTCGCCCTGTATTTTTAGATTGGTACAGTGCTTTATCTGCAGCCTCTATCCAGCGCTCATGATTTTTAAAATCATTACTGCTACCAGCCAGCCCTATACTTACCGTCATTGTTATTTCAAAGTGTTTATACTTCACAGGGTTAGTTTCAATCAATACCCTTAAACGCTCAGCAAATACAAAAGCGCCTTCTTTATCTGTATCAAGTAATGTTACTGCAAATTCTTCACCGCCATAACGCCCTGCAACATCAGTTTCGCGCAGCGTCGTACGTAGTAAGTTAGATAAATGACGAAGCGATTCATCACCGCAACTATGGCCATATTCATCATTTATTTTTTTAAAGTGGTCAATATCAAACATTAATAATGTACTACAGCCACCACTTCGCTTAACTCTTAAAAACTCTTGGCGTAGCGTACCTTCCCAGTGTCCACGGTTTGCAAGCTGCGTTAAGCTATCTGTTTGACTTACTTGTTCTAATTTTTTGTTTAACTCTTCAAGCTCTTTTTTATTTACCGCGACATCCGTTACATCATACAAAATAATACAAATATGGCTAACTTCGCCCATCGTATTTGTAAGAGGGATAAATGTCGCATTTTGATACATGTAATCAGCTTTACCAGTAATAGGTCGATAATTTTTAAACCTAAAAATGTATGGCTGCTGCTCCCAAATCGTAAAAGAGCGGTTTTTTAAAACAAAAACCGATTCTGATTTACTTCTAAACCATTTTTCGTCTATTGCTGGAAATAAATCAAATAGGTCTTTATCTTTTACTGCGCTTGGTAGAAGCCCTGAATGGTTTTCCATAAAACCATTCCATACACACACCTTATAATCTCTATCAAGTACTACAAGGCCTACATCAACGGTATTAAACATATCCATAAGCCAATGGATCTCATTCATTTCTAAATCTGCAGCCATAACTTAATCTTCTAATAGGTAAGCAACTTTATACTTCAAAGTTTTAAGTGAATCTTCAGTAAATAACAGCATGAGGTCGCAATTTATATCATGGTTTTCAATACCGTAACTAATCTCTATAGCAAGGGTGCGTTGCCAACGTGACTTGTTTGATTTAACCAGCTCAGACACATCTCTGTGTTGGCCAAGTACTATGGGGTGCCCTTGGCTAAATGACATATCGAGCTGTTTTGAAAGACCCGTTAAAATAGCGCCTATCAAAATATTACTAATATCCATAAGCAGCTCAAGTTCAATTTTATCGTTTAACTCGCCGTCATAATTCATCAAAGAAGCTATTTCTTTAAAGCTTGAATCATTTAAAAGTAATAGCGCCTCGCCCGAAATGCCACCGCCAATAAAGCCCTGACACACACCCGATGTAGCTGCATTATTATCTATAGACTGCAGCGCCATATCGAGTTCATTAACTTCCAAAATATTCACATTAGGAATTGGTAGCTCTACGAACACATTAAGAAGACGTGCAAGTAAATCCCCAGCCTGTCCCATAGCAACGTTAGTTAGCTCTTGGTATATATCCCGAACATCAGGGTCGACTTGCTCTCCAAGCGAATGAGAGAGACGCTCACGCATGGCTTTATCTTTTATTCCATGATGTTCGATTATATTGGCTAGTTTTTCGGGGGAGCATGGTTTTTGAATAAAATCGATAGCACCAAGTTCAAGCACTCTTTGATGTGCACTTGGCTGTATATCACCAGAGACAACAACAGTGAGTATGTTTAACCCCTGTTCTTTCATAGCGATTAATACTTCATACCCATCCATTTCAGGCATGTTTAAATCGAGAAAAAGTATTTCTGGTTCAATTAACTTTATTTGCTTTATGCAATCAACGCCGTCGAGTGCAAATTCAACTTTAATATCCCAATCTTCAGGTAATGAACGAGCTAGCTGACGCCTAGCTAATTTTGAGTCATCACATATTAGTACCGATGTTGACATATTATCTCTCTGTTTCTAAACCAGTAATGAGCATTAAAATCATTTTATGATGGTTTTTATTTTTATTATTGAAGATATATTTTGTAACTTCATGTTAATCAAAGTTTAGCACAGTTACAATTTTTATATTGCAGAACTAATCCCAACTTCATCAGAGCGGTATAATCTCTTGGTTACTATAGCGCAGTATAATACACTGACGCCCATTGCGTTAATTTAAAAGGAAATACCTTATGTTACGTTCACTTACCTTTGCTTTGAGCGCATTTTGCTCTGTGGCTATTGCAGCCGATTACCCAGAAAACACGCTAGACATAGGAAAAGTATCTGCACAAGGCAAACCAGTCACTTTATTAGGCAAAGGGATCTCTGTTGGAGATAGCGCGCCAAATTTCAAAGTAGTTGATGACAACTTCATCCCTGTAACGCTTGAGGATTACAAAGGCCAAGCTGTATTGATAAGTGTAGTGCCAAGTCTTGATACAGGTATTTGTAGCCTGCAAACTAAGCATTTTAATGAAAAAGTAGCCTCGCAATTTCCAAGTGTTGTAATGCTAACAATTAGTGCTGATTTACCATTTGCTCAAAAGCGTTTTTGCAAAGCTGAAAATATCGATAAAATCACTACGTTATCAGATTCTGTTTGGCGCGATTTTGGCCAAAAATACGGATTGATTATTAAAGATATGGGCTTATTAACGCGAACGGTATTTATTTTAGATGAAAGACATAACGTCATTTATAAACAATTAGTTAGTAGCCTTTCAACTGAACCAGAATACAACAGCGTAATTGAGAAACTTAAAACGCTTTAAAGCCGATTAAATAGCACTGATTAAGCAATGCTAAACAACCTTAAAACAAAAAACCGCCAATTGGCGGTTTTTTAATGTGCTTTTATAATTAACCTAAAAGCTCACCAAGTTGTGAACTTACAGCTTCAACAGCTTGTGTACCATCTAGTTTGTGGTATTGAGTATTACCAGCAGCAGCTTCTGCTTGGTAGTAATCAACTAATGGCATAGTTTGCTCGTGATAAATACCTAAACGTTTACGTACTGTTTCTTCAGTATCATCAGCGCGAACAATTAAGTCTTCCCCAGTTTCGTTGTCTTTACCTTCCACTTTTGGTGGATTATATACAATATGGTAAACACGACCAGAACCAGGATGAACGCGACGTCCGCCCATACGTTCAACAATCACTTCGTCAGCCACGTCAAATTCAATAACGTGATCAACCACTACGCCATTTTCTTTCATCGCATCAGCTTGAGGAATTGTGCGTGGGAAGCCATCAAGTAAAAAACCTTTCTCACAATCAGCTTTAGTAATACGCTCTTTTACTAAACCAATAATAATATCGTCAGAAATTAGTTGACCAGCATCCATTACTTTTTTTGCTTCTAAGCCTAATGGCGTGCCCTCTTTAATTGCTGCACGTAACATGTCGCCAGTAGAAATTTGTGGAATACCGTATTTGTCCATTAAAAACTGAGCTTGAGTACCTTTGCCTGCACCCGGCGCGCCCAAAAGAATAATGCGCATATTATTGTCCCCTAGTATGGATATTTATTTTAAAGCCTGAATTCTTCCACAAGCGCCGCCGATACTCAAGCAACTTATACTAATTGATGAGTCGTTGATGCATTTACAGCGCATTAAAAAAGGGAACATACGTTCCCTTTTATTTAAAGTATATAATTTATACTTTTATTAACTAAATAGTTAACTGACTACTTGCTTAGTTCAAGCATTAGTTTGTTTAGGCGAGTAACAAATCCTGTTGGATCTTTAAGTGTACCGCGCTCTGCAAGTAATGCTTGGTCTAATAAAACATGTGACCACTGTGAAAATTTATCTTCATCTTGTTCGTCATTCAAATGCTTAACAAGTTGATGCTCTGGGTTTAGCTCAAACACAGGTTTTGCTTCAGGGGCTGCTTGACCAACAGATTCCATTAGCTTTTGCATTTGTGAGCTCATGTCGTTGTCGTCGCTTACAACACATGCTGGAGAATCTGTTAAGCGGTGCGTAAAGCGCACTTCTTTAACGTCATCACCTAGTGCTGTTTTAATACGCTCAACAAGGCCTGCCATTTCTTTTTCAGACTCTTCTTGTGCTTTTTTAGTCTCTTCGTCGTCCAGCTTACCTAGATCTAGATCACCACGTGTGATTGACTGTAGTTGCTTATCAGCAAATTCAGTTAAGTGGCTCATCATCCACTCGTCAACACGGTCACTTAGTAACAATACTTCAATACCTTTTTTGCGGAAAATCTCTAAATGAGGAGAGTTTTTCGCAGAAGTAAATGTATCAGCTACTACATAGTAAATTTTGTCTTGGTCTTCGTTCATGCGCTCAACATATTGCTCAAGCGACACATCTTGCGTTTCTGAATCAGTATGAGTAGAAGAAAAGCGTAATAACTTACAAACAGCTTCTTTATTTGCCGCATCTTCAGCTGGGCCTTCTTTCATTACTTGGCCAAACTCGTTCCAAAATACTTGGTAATCGTCAGCTTTGTTTTTAGCCATACGCTCAAGCATTTTAATAATGCGCGATGTACACCCTTTACGAATAGCTTGCGTTACTTTGTTGTCTTGTAGAATTTCACGAGATACGTTTAGAGGTAAATCGTTTGAATCTAGTAAACCTTTCACAAAACGAAGGTAGCTTGGCATGAACTGCTCAGCATCATCCATTACAAATACACGTTGTACGTAAAGCTTTAAGCCACTTTGACGTTCACGGTTCCATAAATCGAAAGGTGCTTTTTTAGGGATGTATAAAAGGCTCGTGTATTCAGTTTTACCTTCAACCTTATTATGTGCCCAGCTAAGTGGATCTTCCCAGTCGTGGCTTACGTGCTTGTAAAACTCTTTGTATTCTTCATCAGAAAGCTCTGACTTATCACGCGTCCACAATGCAGTTGCACGGTTAATGCTTTCCCACTCACCTGGTACTGCTGGAATTTTTTCGCCGTCTTCGCCTTCAGACTCTGGTACTTCTGCTTTAAACATTTGTACAGGTGTTGAAATATGGTCTGAGTATTTTGTAACAATGCCACGTAAGCGGTAATCGTCAGCAAATTCTTTTTCTTCATCACGAAGATGTAAAATAATGTCGGTACCACGGCCTTCTTTTTCAATTTCTTGAAGCGTGTATTCGCCTTCACCTTGAGATTCCCACTCGTAAGCGGTTGTTTCACCGGCTTTACGTGTACGAACAGTTACTAAATCAGCAACAATAAATGCTGAGTAAAAACCAACACCAAATTGACCAATTAATTGTGAATCTTTACTTTGATCACCCGTTAAGTTTTTGAAAAACTCAGCAGTACCCGACTTTGCAATAGTACCCAATGAGCTTATTACTTCATCACGTGTCATACCAATACCATTATCAGAAATGGTAATTGTATTTGCTTCTTTATCTGCGCTAATACGTACACGTAAATCGGCATCACCTTGGTAAAGGTCGCCTTGAGATAGCGCTAAAAAGCGTAACTTGTCTGCCGCATCTGATGCGTTTGACACAAGTTCGCGTAAAAATATTTCTTTATTAGAATAAAGAGAATGAATCATTAAGTTTAATAATTGTTTTACTTCTGTTTGAAAGCCTAATGTTTCTTTTTGTGCTGCAGTCATTTATATATCTCCAATTTGCAAAGTGTCTGCGTTATGCACTTAATATGGGGTGAGGTGTTAGAACTTCAAGGGAAAAATCAAAAAAAGGTGAAACGAAAAAATAGAATATCTCGTTTATCTAAAATGGGTGCGGACAATTAATATGAATCTTTTCACCTGTTGTTGGATGTTCAAAATATAAATCGCTGGCATGTAATTGTAAGCGTCCTGCCATGTACTCACTTTGCGCACTTTTATATAAATCACAGCCTAAAATTGGGTGCCCTATAAACTGGCTATGTATTCGTAATTGATGAGTACGTCCGGTAACGGGCGTAAATTGCACTAAGGTTCTGCACGGCTGTTTAAGCCGCTCAAGCACACTGTATTCACTCACCGCTACTTTACCCGTCGTTTGGCAAATTTTAACTCGCGGAAAAAGCAGTTTATCTTTTGCTATTGGCGCAGTAATTTCCCCCTCATCAACAGCTAAGCTACCCTCTAATATGGCTACATAACGCTTTTGGATAGTACGCGCCTGAAACTGTTTATTAAGATGCTTTGATGCTTTGGCGTTTAATCCAACAATCATAATGCCCGATGTACCCAAATCTAACCGATGCGGTAACTTAGCCTCAGCAAATGCGGCTGTTAACCCTTTTTGACCATGTACTAAACGGTAATGTACTGAGTCCCAGTTAAGCGGATTCTTACCAGACAAACTTAATAACCCACTGGGTTTATTGATCAGTAAAATATCATCATCTTGATATAATATTTCAATAAACCCGTCGCACTTAGGCGCTACAAAGTCATCAACAATCCTTTGTGGTTCTGAAGGTGTTTGCGATGTTGAGTTAGCCATTAAGTTAATCATTAAATTAGTCAATATCTTTTGAATGAAGTGCTTTTAAAGCCAATACTTGCTCACGTAAATCGTCTGCTACTACTTTGTCAGCGGCAATCGGGGTACCTACTGCAACCGACACCAAAGACCATTTTAATCGTGGTAGTTGCCACTTAGCTTTTCGGCTAAACATACTTCCCCACAAGCCCCCTAAATGCACAGGAATAACGGGCACAGGTGAGCGCTCAATAATGCGCTCGATTCCACGGCGAAAAATATCGATAGAGCCGTCACTGGTTAGTTTTCCTTCAGGGAAAATACCAACAAGTTCGCCTTTATTAAGCGCAGCAGCCACTTCGTCAAACGCTTTTTTAAACGCTTCTGGATTGGTTTTTTCACTGTTAATGGGAATAGCTTTGGCCATTTTAAATAACCAATGTAGGGCTGGCGAATAATAAATAGGGGCAAATACCATAAATCGGATAGGCCTTGGTGATGCTGCTAAAATAAACATCCAATCGACAAAGCTCACGTGATTACACACTATAACGGCAGCGCCTTCATCTGGAATATTACTTTCACCTTTTGTACGCACTCTGTACATACAAATAGCTAAAATATATATAATAAATCGTAAAAAGAACTCTGGTACTTTGGTATAAATATAAACAGATATAAGCAAGTTTAGCCCAGCAAGTAACAGTAGCAACTCTGAAATACTCCACTGAAAAACAGACAGCGTTACAATACTTAAAACAGCACTGCCCACCATAAACAGTGCATTTAATACATTGTTAGCCGCTATAACTCGTGAGCGACTCGATTCTTCAGTGCGCTGTTGAATAAGCGCATACAGCGGTACAGTGTAAAAACCAGAGCCAATACCAATGCCCGCCATCCATACAAAATGCCACACCATGTCGCCTGTTTTTAATAACTGCTCAAGCGTTAATAATTCAAGGTTTTGAGGTGAATAAGAGCTAATAGCTGGCTCTTGGCTCAGTAAGTATAAAAACAAGGTAATTAAAATAGCGCCAAAAGGCACAATTCCTAATTCTATTCGAGAGCGAGAAAGCTTTTCACATAATAACGAACCAATAGCAATACTTAGTGAAAACACAACAAGCGCACTGGTTACCACCAATTCATCGCCGCCCATTGTGTGTTTTACATAATTTGGTAGGGACGTTAAAACAATTGCGCCAATTAACCAAAACCAACTAATCCCAAGCACTGACTTACCAACCGATTCTGTTTGCGAATTAAGTGCTGAAAATACGTTTTTCGTGGATGAAAATATATTATAGGTAAATTTTAAGTTAGGCTCGTTTGCCTCACTAATGGGTATAAAGCGACTGCTCACATAACCCATAACAGCCAGTACTAACACGGCAATACTTATAAGCGTAGGCCCTACTGATTGAGTAATATAATAGGTGCCAAAAATTGTACCAATTAATATTGCTACAAACGTGCCTGATTCAACCAAGCCATTCGCTTTTGTTAATTCGTTAGGGGCTACGTGCTGCGGTAAAATAGAGTATTTTAATGGACCAAAAAACGTACTTTGTACGCCCATTAAAAACACGGTGGCTAACATCAGCCAAACATACTGCGTTAAAATAGAGACAGCCCCTACAACCATAATAGGGATTTCACATAGCTTTACGATTCTGATTAGTTTGGATTTTTCTGTTTTTTCAGCTAACTGCCCCGCTATCCCTGAAAATAAAAAGAAAGGTAGGATAAATAACCCAGCAGCAATATTTGAATAAAGTGCGCCATCAGCAAGCGTTGCAGCCTGAAATATCAATAGAATAAGCACTGATTGCTTATACACGTTATCGTTTATTGCTGAGAAAAACTGCGTAATAAAAAGCGGTAAAAAACGCTTACTACCCAGTAATGTACCTTGGTAGGGTTGATTATCTTTCATTGTATTCCTTACTAATTAGAGACATAGCCCAAAAATATATTATACCAATTCGTTTAATTAAATGATCTATTTTGAGGGCGGGAAAACGTGTTGATAGCTAGGCAAAAAATTCGCTATTTAGTTGTTCTAAATGAGAATTTTTTAACGCAGGTAGCGACACGTTTAGCCCCGCAAAATGATTAAGTATTATTGCTGATTGGTATTAGATTGCTTCTAAGCTTACCTTAAAAACAAAAAAGCCTACATAATTTAATCATGTAGGCTTTTATAATATCTTTTCAAATAGTGACTTAGAGTTAGTCTTGTGTAACTAAACGCCTGCCGCTAAAAGCATGCATAAGCGTTCTACCATCTACTAAATCAAGCTCGCCCCCCACAGGAATACCGTGAGCGATACGCGAAGCACCTACTTTATATTTATGACAAAGCTGAGCAATATAATGAGCCGTAGTATCGCCTTCAACGGTAGGGTTAGTCGCTAAAATAACCTCATTAATACCGCCTTGAGCAAGTTTTTGCTCTAAAACGTCTAAGCCAATTTCTTTAGGGCCGATACCGTCAATTGGCGATAAATGACCCATTAAAACAAAGTATAGCCCTAAATACTGACCTGTTTGCTCAATGGCAAGCACATCAGTAGGCGATTCAACAACACATAATATGCCGCTGTCTTGGCGTTTTGTACTTAAACAAATATCGCACTGAGCTTGTTCGCAAAAAGTACGACAAGACTGACAATGCCCTATGGCTGTCATTGCTTTAGTCAATGCATTGCCCAGCTGAGTGCCTCCTTTTCGGTCGCGCTCAAGCAAGTGAAAAGCAATACGTTGCGCTGACTTTGGACCAATGCCCGGTTGACAGCGCAGTGCTTCTATAAGCTGATTTAAACTATCTGAAAGTTGCATTATTTACTTAAAACGGCATTTTCATACCTGGTGGTAATTGCATACCGCCAGTTACTTTACCCATGCGCTCTTGTGTTTCTTCTGCAACACGGCGTACAGCATCGTTACATGCTGCTGCAAGTAAGTCTTCAATCATGTCTTTGTCGTCTTCCATAAGGCTTTCATCAAGCTGAACACGACGTACATTGTGGTTACCAAGCATGGTTACTTTAACTAAACCGGCACCGGCTTCGCCAACAACTTCTAATGTTGCGATTTCGTCTTGGGCTTTTTGCATGCGATCTTGCATTTGCTGCGCTTGCTTCATCATGTTGCCCATTCCACCTTTAAACATAACTTTCTCTCTTTCTTTTAATACATTAATTAACATGAACATAAGGGCGATTGTAAGTAATTACAATGCCTGAATACTGTTTTCGTCAATTTCGGCGCTAAATATTTGCTGAAATTGTACTATGTTTTCATCAGATGTGATCACATCGATTGCTTGTTGATGACGACCTGCATCAATTTTTTGCTGAATAAGATAAGGAGAGTCAATAACTCCCTTAGCAAAATTAATACTTAACGACACGTTATGCTCATAAATACTCGACAATGCGGCATCTAATCTTTGGCGAAGCATCGGTGTATCTAAATGCTTTTGTGATTCATCAACGTCTATATGTAAACTGTTGCCTTGCTTGGTAAATATTGAATGCAATGCAAATTGGCGCATACGACCACCCAGCCCCATACGTTTAATTAAATAAGCCCATTCATCTTGTTGATGTGCAAATCTAATTTCACTAATTGGGCTTTGAAAATCATCAGGGGCAGGAATACTTACTTCCTCTGGCACTATTTCAGGCGCTTTTTGAGGGTTTATTTGCTCAAGTAATTCTGGCGCAAGATTTTCAGTAATTGTTTGGTGCTTTGCTTTAAAATCAATCTTACTAGCTGGCTTTATGTTGGAGTGATTATGTGCCTGGGTTTGGCCCCCTGTTACTGGGAGCTCATGCTTTTTTTCACTCTCACCTTCGCTATCAGTTGCCCAAGGAGGGATATCGCCAGACCCAGTACTTGAAGGGCTATTAAGCTCACTTGCACTTGTATCTGCACTACCTTGATGAACACTTTGGGCTTGAGGCATTCTTGGATGCTGTTCTGGCTTTTTAGCAGGCGCTTGGCTTGGCTGCACTGCTACATTATTTGCAGATGTACTTGTACTCTTGCCTGATAACCTACCCGCACCCGATATGTTTCTGTCACGTAAAATACGAGCAATGGCAGATTGCGCCTGCGCTTCTTGTTCAGCTATTGGCGTACTTGAATTGTGATTTGCTAAGGGCTCTGGTGAAGACTCTGAGTTTGCAGTAGGTGCAGGTTTAAAACCCTGATCTACAGCGCTACTCATTATATCGTCAAACTGCGAAGCTAACGTTTGCTCAGCATCACTATGTTGCATGTAAGCTTCATCTTCACTTTGGCGCTGGGCTTGAGCATCCGAAACAACATTGGTTTGTGGTTGTTCATTAGCTGAGGCCTGTTGTTCAAAAGCGTTTTCACTTTGTTGAACCGGTTGCTCTACTGCAACTTGGGCAGGCGCATTATTACTTTGTACGACGTCATTATTCGATGTCTGAGCAGCAACATTTGGTAAAGGCTCTATCTCAAGGGATTTAGGCTGCTCTGTATTGCTAACTGGCTTAGTATTATTTACGGGGACACTACTTTGGCTAGCTACAGTGTTTTGCGATGTTTTATTTTTATTTAATATATCTCGCAGTGCATTTGCGCGGCCTTGTTTATTTGGGGCCGGCTCTTCGTTTACTGTGTGTACAGTTTGTTGAGCGTCTGTAGGCTTAAATGCTAATAATCTTAGCATTATCATTTCAAAACCTAAGCGAGGCTCTGGTGCCCATTGTAAATCTTTTTTACCATTTAACAGTAACTGATAATAAATTTGAATTTGTTGTGGGCTCGTATGTTGTGCAACATGAGCAATATAATCTACATTTTTTTCATCTAGCCCTGCCGCTTCTGGCACTAACTGGGTTAGTTGGGTCAAATGCGTAAGTGCAATTAAATCATCAAGTAATGCCACATAATTAGGATTACGACTTGCCACCTGCGCAATCTCATCCATTAGCGCAGCGCCATCTTGTGCAAGTAATGCTGCAAGCAAGCTTTGGCTATAATGAGTATCCATTAAACCAAGCATAGTTTGTACTGCTTGATTATTAATGTCACCATTTGTTTGCGCAATAGCTTGGTCGGTTAAGCTAAGCGCATCACGCATACTGCCATCAGCGGCTTTTGAAATAATGCTAAGTGCGTCGGTATCAAAGCTAAGCTGCTCTTGAGTAAGTACGTGTTCAAGCTGTGTTTTAATTTCACTTTGCGATAACGCATTTAAGTTAAATTGCAAACAGCGAGATAAAATAGTAACTGGTAGTTTTTGAGGATCGGTCGTCGCCAATAAAAATTTCACATGCTCTGGTGGCTCTTCAAGCGTTTTCAAAAGCGCATTAAAGCTGTGCTTAGAAAGCATGTGAACTTCATCGATTAGGTATACTTTATAACGTCCACGTGTTGGTGCATATTGAACGTTATCGAGTATTTCGCGGGTGTCTTCTACTTTTGTACGAGAAGCCGCATCTATTTCGAGTAAGTCAATGTAGCGCCCTGCTTCTATATCTAAACAGCTGCTACATTGGCCACACGGATTTGCAGATATACCTTCGTCGCAATTTAAGCTTTTAGCAAAAATACGCGCAATAGTAGTTTTACCTACACCGCGGGTTCCAGTGAATAAATAAGCGTGATGCAGTCTATTTTGTGTAAGCGCATTTACAAGCGCTTGCTTAACATGAGACTGCCCAACCAATTCATGAAAGGTTTGAGGACGCCATTTTCTCGCTAGAACCTGATAACTCATCGATTACTCGCCTTCGAATTCAACCAATTTTAGGATTTTAATACCCATTTTTTTGATGCGCTGCTCGCCACCTAGTTCTGGTAGTGATACAACAAATGCAGCATCTGTGGCTTCGCCACCTAGTTTATGAACTAATTTAGCTGTGGCTTCAATTGTGCCGCCAGTTGCTAATAAGTCATCAACTAATAATACTTTATCGCCAGGTACAATTGCATCAACATGCAGCTCTAGCGTGTCTTCACCGTACTCAAGTAAGTAATCTTGACGAATAACTTCGCGTGGTAACTTACCTGGTTTACGAACTGGAATAAACGGAATGCCTAATGCGTAAGACAGTGGCGCACCAAAAATAAAGCCACGTGATTCTGTGCCAATTATTTTAGTAAAACCCTGATCTTTATATTCTGCGATAAACGCGTCAATAGTTGCTTTAAAGGCTTCTGGATTTGCCATTAAAGTGGTTACATCGCGAAACATGATGCCCGGCTTTGGATAATCAGCAATTGTAGTTATGCTGTTTTTGATAATTGCTGGTGTTACTTGAGTCATAATTTTAACTGCTCAATTGTTTATATTACAAAGCAGGTGATTATAACCTTAACTAACCTTTAATTGCGAGTTTGGCGTTACTATAAAAGAAGTATTAACTATGGGGGGGTAATTAAAATAAAGTGGTTCAAGGCTGAAGTAAGCAACAGCCTTAATAAACGCTATGCATTTTAAGTTAAGCTAGTGATCCAGCCTAATATTGCATTTAAACAACCAATCCCTGCAAATACAGCTAAGAAAGCAAGAAAATAAGTAGCGTTGAACGGATCTTTAAAGTCTTTATCATCTGACATTAGTACAACCTTTTATTAAGCACGACAAATAAGGCTGCCATAATAGACGATGTAAAATCATCAATAAAGACCTTAATCTTGATTTTTTGTCACAATTACACCGCGTTCAACCATTGCATTGAGGGTAACTAATGCGCCTTGAGCAATTTGATCTGCATTAAACTGTGGTGCATGAGCGAATACCTGTTGGCAAACGTCGTCAAATGTCGCTCCATCACTTGCCTCAATAATTGATAGTAACAAAGCCGTCATCGCATTCGTAGCCAGAAATTGAACGTCATCATCTTCATCTCTATATACAACAAAATAATTAGGCTGAGGTGATGGCTCTTTTGGTTTAAAGCGATTGCTAATATTTTGAACCGGAAATTGATAACTTAAATTTCTTGCCGTTTTCGATAAATACAAAGCAGAACTAGTAAGCGCTGTTGTTTGTAATTTTTGCTCTTGCTCATCTTCGTGTGCAATCGATACATCTAGCTCTACCCATTCATAATGTGCAAGTTCTAGCATAAACACGGGATCGTATCTTTTTATTTTATAATCACTTGATAAATAATTAATAAACTCCCCTGCTATATCTAAAAAGTACGGCGAATGACAATCATATTCGCTAAAAAACTGGCGTACAAGAACCAGCCATTGCTTGTCTGTATATAAGGTTTTTAATACCGGAAAGCCTGATGATATAAAACCTTCAATGTTATTAAAAAATAGGTCGCGATAAATGGACATACGTCTGTCTTCGATACCGCTGGGCTTTTTATTTTTTTTAGGCTCGCGAATATGCGCCATAAATTCGTTTTGTATTTCAATAAAGCTCATAACCAGGCACTCTTTTAATATTTATAAAGGCTTATATTAAGCTCGTTGTTTTAAAACAGTTGAAGTAATGTGTTTAGCTTGTAGCTCATGAATTATATCTAACTCTTTGGTTAAAATATTCATGGTAGGGATATTAAAATCGCGCTCAAGCAAGGTTGGAAATACGCCATGCACTTCATATGCTTTATCCAGTAGCTCCCACACAGGATCAATGACATCAGCACCATGTGTATCAACTATTAAGTCATCAGCCTCATTATAATGGCCTGCAACGTGCCCATAGGCGATACGATTAGAGGGTAACCCTGTTAAAAACGCTTGTGCGTTATAGCCATGATTAATCGAATTCACATAAATGTTATTCACATCCAGTAAAAGCTTGCAGTCTGCTTGCTCTAAAATGGTATTTGTAAATTCCAGCTCTGATAATTGCTGTCCAGGAGCGCCATAATAGGAAACATTTTCTATCGCAATTTGCTGCTCAAGTATGTCTTGTACTTGTTTAATACGAGGGACAACATGTGCTATTGCATCTTGTGTAAACGGAATAGGCATTAAGTCATACATATGGCCTGTACCGGAACAGTAACTTAAGTGCTCACTGAAAATTTTTATATTGTGCTCTTCAAAAAAAACTTTTAAAGATTTAACAAATTCAACATCCAGTGGTTCGGGTGAACCGATAGACAGTGATAATCCATGACACACAAAATTATTTGCATCTGTTAATGTTCTAAATTGCTTTTTAAAGCGTCCACCTAGTTTTAACCAGTTCTCTGGCGCAACTTCCAAAAAATCTACTTGATTAGGTACGTGTTCAAGCAGTTCATCAAGCATTTCTCGTCGTAGGCCAAGGCCCACCATCCCGAAATCTGTACTCTGGATTTGTGTCATAACTACCTCTAACTTATCAAAAAAGGGCCTTAAGGCCCTTTTAGCATAACTTATTTAGAATAAGATATTAACGACCGCCACATTTACCTTCGCCGCACTTACCTTCTTTTTTAGTTTTTTTAGCATCGCCGCCGCATTTACCTTCACCACATTTGCCTTCTATTTTAGCTTTTGCATCTTTTGCATCGCCGCCACATTTACCTTCACCACACTTGCCTTCTGTTTTAGCTTTTGCATCTTTTGCGTCGCCGCCACATTTACCTTCGCCACACTTGCCTTCTGCTTTAGCTTTTGCATCTTTTGCATCGCCGCCACATTTACCTTCGCCGCACTTACCTTCTGTTTTAGCTTTTGCATCTTTAGCATCGCCGCCACATTTACCTTCACCACACTTACCTTCTTTAGCGTCTAGTTGGTAACCTGTCACTAATTGTTGAAACTCAAATGGGTTGGCTTGTACATCTGCAGATACAAAGCTTGCAGAGCCAACAACTACTGCACCTAAAGTTAACGCGATTGTATTTTTTTTAACTGTATTCATTTTGTGACTCTCTTTAATCAAGTATTGTAAATCTCAGCAATAAAAATGTATTTTAAATTGCTTGTATGCTTAAGTAGACCTGTACAAGAATAAAAACTTTCATTTATTTTCATAATATTTACTTTTGCGGTTTCTACATTAAATATGGTTGGTAATTACAGATTTATCAATGTGTGATTTACGGGTAAACTATGCGTCCAGTTTTTTATCAAAATTAATCACCTTATGAAACTTGTTTTAGCACCTATGGAAGGTGTCGTTGATTTTAAAATGCGCCAATTACTCACAGACATTGGTGGGTTCGATTTGTGCGTTACCGAGTTTGTAAGAGTGGTTGAAACATGCTTACCTGATAAAGTTTTTCATCGATTTTGCCCTGAACTACATAATAATGGATTTACGCGAGCAGGTACTCCTGTGCGTGTTCAATTACTCGGCCAAGAAGCAAATCCGTTAGCCGAAAATGCAGTAAGAGCAATTGCTTTAGGATCTCATGGGGTCGACCTTAACTTTGGTTGCCCAGCAAAAACCGTTAATCGTAGTCGAGGGGGTGCTGTACTGCTTAAAGATCCTGACCACATGTATACGATTATTAAAGCAGTCCGAGATGCTGTAGATGATAAACATGAAGTAAGTGCAAAAATTCGCTTAGGCTTTGATGATGACAGTAACAGCCAAGAAATTGTTGATGCTGTGGTAAGCGCAGGCGCAAATAGTGTAGCTATACACGCCAGAACCAAACGTGATGGTTATAACCCGCCAGCTTATTGGGAAAAAATTCCACCAATAATAAAAGATAAAAATATTGCCGTTGTTGCCAATGGTGAAATTTGGCAAGTTGAGGACGCAATGCTTTGCCAAAAACGAAGTGGATGTACTGATTTGATGCTTGGTCGTGGCGCCCTTTCGCACCCTGATTTAGCAAAAAAAATTAAAGCTCATGTAAATAATGAACAATATGATGGCCTTCAATGGGAGCATATTATTTATCACTTAATCCACTCTGCTATTCATCAAGACCCTGCAAAAGATGAAAAGTATTTTGCTTCTCGTACAAAGCAATGGCTAGGTTACCTTAAACGCCAATACCCGCAAGCGATCGATTTATTTGATGAAATCAGGCGTTTAAAAAGTAAAGAAGATGTGGCAAGCGTATTAAATAAATACGCCAAAGCACCGCAACTTGATTCAAATCATAACGGCTAACCTAAAGCCTCTAGATAATATCAGTATAACGTGAAGCCAATTTAATAAGGTTGTACTGATAATGCATCATCAAAAAAGACTAAACGATGAAATAGCACAAATTAAATTAAATATATTAACTATGCTTTCTAAATCAGCCTACCCTACACATCAGCATTTAATACAAATTTTAGATAATACAGCAAACAATGAATGGTTAGACTGTGCAGCAGAGAAGCTAGGTCCTGAGTATGCGTTTTTGATCAGTCGCATGACTAAATTAGAAGCAGCGGTCAGCCAAATAGAAATTGGGCAATATGGCTACTGCTGCGACTGTGAAGAAAAAATACCAGCCAAATCACTTGAACTAGATCCCGCAACCCAACGGTGTACAAAGTGCGCACAATAAGCGCACTTTCAAATCATTATATAATTTGTTGTATAAAGCTAAATGATTGCCCTGGGTAGAGTATTATATCTTCAACTAAATATTGAGCCTCTTCTTGGGTGATTTCTAAGCGTTTCATAAGATTCACCTTTGCCTGTGGCAAAGTCCACGCATGGTAATGAATGCCAATATCTGATTCCATCATTGCAAGCATCAATGTTTTATCTTTATCAGACATGTTCATATTGCTCGCCATTGCAGGTAAGTCTTGATAATCAGCCTGCCAATCAAGCCCTTCAATTAATTTTTCATTCGATAGATACTGCACTAAAAACGATTTTTTATGAGAAATAGACAATTTACTGTCGAATGCAACACGATCTAATACTTTTATATTTTCATTTAAAATAGTAACCCACTCTAGCGGTGAATGTACTTCGCCACTAAAGTAATTTAGTTTGCTCTGATACCACTGTGACCCATTTGGCAGGCCTCTCAGACCAACACTACCTCTAGGCTTGTAACTAGCTAAATAATCGCTAAAAGCTCTTATATGACTCTTAAGCGCTGGTTGAACGTCATTACTACCTATCGCACTCAATACATAGCTTTGTAGTAGTGTGAGCTCAATTTTATTCAGCTTTAAATTGCTTTGTTTAGCACTGTCTAGCGTATCTTGGGTTAACTTAAGCCAAGTAATAATATTATCCGGCGTACTTTTTGAACCCTCAAAAGCAAGCATGTTTTTTAATACGTCTACTTGAGCCGGCCAATTAAAATAGCGCTCAGGAAAGCGCTCTGCAATAACCAAGTAGTTTACTTGTGCAATTTGATTGAGATTAAGCTCCATACCCATTAGGTTCTGATAAATAGTATGACGTTTAACTAAATACGCATAAGAAAAGACCAATTGCTCTTTAGTAATCCTATCGATTTTTTTAGCGTCTGGTTGTACAAGTGCCATGTTTAAAGTTTTTAAAGCAACTTGTGCGTCTTCAAATGACTCATAAGGTTGAGGCTGCTTTGAACATGCAGCTAAAAATAAGCACAGTAGTAATGAAAAAGAGAGCTTTTTATACATAGTAGTTCCAATAAAAAAAGCCCCAGAGGGGCTTTTTATAAGTTGCTTTAGCTAATTAAAATTAAATTTTAACACCGTTGCGAGCGGCTTTATCTTTAATATATGTAGACCAACCTTTTGCAAACTTACGTGTGCGAGGGTCATCCATAGCTTTAGTAATTGCAGCATATGCTTGCTTATACTTACCTTGATAGTAATACGCTTCAGCTAAATCTGAATAAATAGTACCTTTTTTGTCAGAGCCAAGCTCTAATGCTTTGTTCAAACGAACAACAGCAGCACTGAATTTTTCAGATTGTAAAAGTAATGAACCAGCTTTACGGTAAAGTTCAGCGTCGTCATCAAATTTAGCAGCTTCTTCGTAGTACTTAGCAGCTTTTTCTAGATCCTTAGAGCGATGATAGTTACTAGCAATCGCGCTAACATTCTGCTTTGTACGTTTTACTTTTTCACTCTTAACGGCCTTTTCTAGCGTTACAGCTGCTCTAAAAGGGATCTCGTTTAGAGAGTAAAAGTTAGATAAGACTTTATACTCAACTTCATTTTCAAAGTAACCGTTCTTGTAAGCAACTTCCATAGTTGCTAAACCTTTTTGATAGTCTTCGGTTTGTAGGTAATATTTACCTAAGCTAACCCAAGCTTTTTTATCATCAGGCCATACACGAACAATCTCTTCGCCAATCTTAACCATGTTTGCATAATCTTTAAGTTCAAAGTATGCACCCAGTTTTAATTGGTAAGGACCTTTATTAGGTTCTTTTTGAAGTTTAATTGCCTTATCTGCTGGTTCAAAAACATCACGAAATTGCTCTAACTGATAGTTAGCTTGGGCAATACGCGTGTAAACCGTAGGATCTTCTTCACCGGTAAAATCCATCCAAGTAACATAAGCTTTTTTGGCTTCTTGATACTTTTCTGTGCCAGCGTATAAATCACCTAACAGCTTTAGAGTTTGTTCTTGATCAGCAAAGTTTAAAACATCAGGGGCAACTGCTTGCTTAGAGTACTTAATCGCTTCGTCATACTTTTCTTTTTGAGCGTACATGCTACCTAAGTAACGATTTACGGTCGCTTTATCAAAGTCATTCGAAGGTTCAATCTCTCTAAGCAAAACAATTGCTTCATCAACTTTTTCTTCGTTGTACAAGTCAAATGCTTTAATTACCTTTTTACCAGTACGCTCGCCCATGATTTTAGTTTTTGCTTTTTTACGCTCTTCAATCTTTGCGTAATCTGGCGCTGCTAAAACAGATGCACTTAAAGTAGCACCCGACACAGACATAAGAATCGCAAGAGCAGTTACTTTAGAAAAATTTCTCATTACTCGCCTCCTTAGTTGCCTTGGTTAAGTTTAAAGTCTAATTGAACTTGTAAACCTGGTTGTTTCTGTGGTTTTCCGTCAATGATCTTAGGACGGTACTTCCACTTACGCAGTGCGCGTTTAGCTTCACGGTCAAAGATACGTTTTGGATCTGCGTCAATTACTTCAACGTCAGTTACTCCACCTAACTCATCAATTGTGAATGAAAGTTGTACCCAACCTTCTTTGCCATCACGTGCTGCTTGCGTTGGATATTTTGGTTCTATACGAACGATAGGTGTCGCATCACCATCTCGTCCAAATGCACCAGGACCACTTAGTCCACCAGCTGAACTACCAACATCAATGCTACCCATGTTAAATGACATAGCACCAGGGTTTGGATTATTATTTTCCGGCTGTGGCGGCTGCGGTTTAGGCGGCTGCTTTGGCGGTGGTGGAGGAGGAGGCGGTACACGCTTCCTCTCCTGCACCTTAGATTCAGGCGGATTCGTCATTATTTCGACTATGATCTGCTCTTTTTGTTCCGTATTACGGTCAGCCCCACCAGAGATGAGGAAGGCCATGAAGTAGAACAAGCCGAAAGTAACTGCCCCACCTGCAATCAGTGAAAACAGAAAACGAATCATTACTGATCTCCAGCTATTGAAATTCTAAGGTTGTCACCCGTCGCTTTAATCTGGTCCATAACTTTAACCACTGTGCCGTGTTTAGCTTCTTTATCAGCTTGTATAATCACAACTTCAGTAGGTTGTTCTGCTAATAAACTTTCGATTTTTGCTGAAATACGTTCAACATCAATTTGTTGTTTATCAACCCAGATTTCGCCGTTACTACGAATAGCAATAAAAATGTTAGCATTTTTTTGCTTAGTAGCTTGGGCAGCTTTTGGTTTATTGACCTCGATACCAGCCTCTTTAACGAACGATGTAGTTACGATAAAGAAAATAAGCATGATAAATACGATGTCAAGCATTGGCGTCATATCAACCGCTGCTTCTTCTTCTTCACGAAAACGTTGTTTACGTGCCATATTTAATTCTCTCTCTAGTGATGAGGCATACTATCAATAAGTTTGGCTTTCACCATTTTAGCTTTTGTCTCAAGACGTGAGCTAAAAAATACTCCAGATAGTGCCGCAACCATTCCAGCCATTGTTGGGATTGTTGCCATTGAAATACCTGATGCCATTAAGCGTGCATTACCCGTACCCTGGTTGGCCATGGTTTCAAAAACCGAGATCATACCAGTAACAGTACCAAGTAAGCCTATTAAAGGACAAACAGCTACTAATGTCTTAATCAACAACATACGCTGATCTAATTTTTCAGACGCTTCAGAAATCCATGCTTCACGGATTCTGTGTGCGTACCAAGACGTAGTGTCTTGGCGGGCATCCCACTTTGCTACAATTTCTTTCGCTGTGCGAGGAAACTCTGCAAGTAGAAACCAATAGCGCTCAATCATTAAAACCCACATCAGAAAGAGTGCTATCGCGACCACGTATAAAACCTGGCCGCCTGTGCCAACAAAATCCCTGATAGATTCCCATATCTCCATCAGGACTAGCATTAGGCTTTCTCCTTCTCCGCGTGAGTAGCAACGATACCCGCGCTTTGCTCATCAAGGATGTGTAATACCGACTTACTACGACCAGCTACAAGAGCATGAAGTAGAATTAGTGGTAATGCAGCAATTAGACCTAGCGCTGTAGTTACAAGTGCTAGAGAGATGTTACCTGCCATGATCTTCGGATCACCCGTACCGAACAATGTGATTGTTTGGAACGTTAAGATCATACCGATTACTGTACCTAGTAGACCTAGTAATGGTGCGATTGCAGCAAGAATCTTAATTATGTTGATACCAGCTTCGATGCGTGGCGTTTCACGTAGAATCGCTTCATCAAGTTTAAGCTCAAGGTTTTCAACATCTTGGTTCTTGTTGTCATGGTACACTTTAAGAATACGACCCAGTGGGTTATTTGTATTCGGTGTAGCAACATTTTTAAGCTGGCTCTTAATCTTACTAGTAGTAAGTGTAAGGTCAACAAAGCGAATTAGAGTAATTAGCATACCTAAAGCTAGTAAAGCTGTAATGATATAACCAACTACGCCACCTTGATGGAAGTATTCCATAAGAGTCGCTTTTTGAGTGTTGATACGTAAGATAGCACCACGAGTCGGATCGATATAAACACCAGCGTAGTTATCTGGTGATGTATTTTCAAGATCAGTGATACCGTCTAAAATATAGCTATCAGGCTGTTTACCTAGAGGCTGAATAGACTTAGTTTCTGGTGAATAAATTAAGTAACCATCGTCTGTAACTAAGTTAAAGTTTCCGATACGCGTTACTTTCTTCATTGACGGGTTACCGTCAAGACCAGCAACTTCAGTTTCAAAAGTTGAAACTTTAGCTGATTCAGTCATTTCTGTTTGAAGTGAAATCCAAAGTTCTTCAAGTTCGCGAACTGTAGGAAGTTCTTTAGCAGCAGCTAATGAACGTAAGATTTCAGCACGGCCAGGTTTCTCAGCACTAACTAGTGATGCTTCGATAGAACCGATAGCGTCTTGAGCTGCACGACGTACAACACCAAACATCTCACCCAAAGTACCTTGAGCACTTTGAAGAGCTGCTTCTTTTTCAGCTAACGTGTTTTCATTTTGTGCATATTGCTTAGTTAAGCTTTCACCACGAGACTTCTCAGAAGCAAGTTGGCTTTTAGCTTTATTAAGTAAAGATTGCTTGTCAGCACGATCTGATAAGAACTCTTGTTCACGTTTCTTATCGATTTTACCTTCAGAGATACGCTCTTGCTTTACTTGCTCAAGTATTTTATCTAGAGCTCCAGTATTTGCATGTGCATTTAACGCGGTACCTGCAGAAACAGTTAGTACTGCGGCAACAGCAAAACCTTTAAATAGTTTCTTCATTATTGATTACTCCGCGCCAAAGATAGGTAGTTTAACAAGTTCTAATGTCGCTTGCTTACGCGCCATACGAATAACTTCTTTAACAGGTTTTAGGTATTCTTCACCTAATTCTTTCCACTGTTTAGTGTTGTTATCCCACACCCAAGCATGTTTCAAGTCAAAAGACTGAGCAACGTAAGTAATACGACCTAACTGACCGATATCAACGTTAATACTTTTGCCATCAACTTCTAGTGTACCTTGTGAAGCAGATACAAGTGAGCTGTATGCTGTTTCAATAGTGTAAGCTTCAAGTACTTGACGGAATTTTTCAGACGTCGTTACAGACGCAGAAACCATGATTTCACGTAGTCTTTCAACACGTCCTAAACGCGTCTCTAGATTAAATGGAACGTCCGCTTTGATGAATTGCTCAAGCGTATCGATCATGCGATACATCAAAGGCACAACGTTTTGTTTAGTGTTATCAATCGTAGCGATTTGACGATCAAACGATTCAATAGACGCGTTTTGGCTATCAACCAAGCGCGACACGTGATCGTTATACACTTTCATAAGTTCAGTCTCATCAACAACGCTACGGTACTCAGCGATTAGCTCCTGAGTTTGACCATATACATTGTCAATTTTAGTTTGAGACTTAACCGCAGCCTTTTGAATTTGTTGACCTGCTTTTTGCACGTCATTCAAAGGATCTGCAATCACATTGCTGCTTGCAAATGCAAATGCGCCAACCAACGCAGTTGCTACAAGACTCTTTCTGATTTTAACAGACATAGTTCCCAACCAATTAAGTAATGTTACTTTTATAATTTAATTATCCTCCGAAGAGAACAACCCTGATATCTTTTAATAGATATCAACCTTCCAATAATGCTAAATGCAATTAGCGCTGTCAACTTGATGTTTACTAATCTCTGCAAATAAATAGCTAAGTTAATGCTTAAACAAAAGTACTAGCACACAACTGTTAACATTATTGCAACCAAGCTTTTGCTTAATATTTCGATTAAAGCCTTTTGAGGGGTGTATTTATTCGCATTGTACTGACATAAAACAACATTATTGCAACATTTAGCCAAAGCTGAATTCGCACTGAAAAAAAACAAAAAAAAATATAGATAGATATAACAAAAGTTATTTTTTAAACGATTTCAGCACATTTTATCTCCCCAATAACACTTCATCTGAAAAAACAAACCATTTGTCGCACAAAAAAACAACACTGGATAATCTCTAATACCGCCCACCTTGCTTTATGCACGCAATACCTAAAGCCATTTATAAAACGTGTTTCCCATAAATAGTAATAATAAGTTTCTTTTAGCAAGGCCTGAAATAGCCAAATAGCTTTCGATAATTAGACGAGTTACATTTACCGCTTTAGAGTGCTCATTAATACTATTTAACAGTTAAATTTATTTAGTAACAAAGTTAATCACAAAAAGTTGCTCAACTTTAATAATAATGGACTATAAATGATGCCTAACGCTTCCATAATAAGCTATCAGAGGCCTATAGAGGTTCCCTTGCCCATTTATAGTTAAAGTACAAAACTTCAACCTGATTGCACTAGCAAGACTTACACTAAAATTTACACAGATTGTTATTTGGCATCATTTTTATGTATATAAGTATCGGATCAGTTGGATAAATTGTAAGGGATGTTTTAAATGCGATAGAAAGTGGTTCGATTGTATAAGTTATTCAGATAATTGAATTTTGGGTTTGTATTAAAATAGAAGATTTAAGAATATATGAAATT
>NZ_PJAV01000155.1:0-31206 GCF_002836695.1 Pseudoalteromonas sp. 78C3 | reverse complement strand
GCAGTACTGCCTCCCTATTTTAATCGTCATTAATAACGTCACGTAAAATAATTAGAATTGCAATTACGTGAGTGACTAATTGTGCAGTTTTATTACGTCTAAGCATTCTACCTCCTGTTTTAGTTGAGCTAATAAGTTAAGTTCAGCAAAAGAGGCGTATGAGTCACCAATTATTAAATGATCTAACACCTCAACATCTATCAACGATAAAGCTTTGATTAGCTTACCTGTTATAAGCTTATCCGCTGTAGACACCTCCACGCTCCCAGAAGGATGATTGTGCGCTAGTATTACACTAGCTGCATTAACCCTTAATACGTCCTTTACAACCTCTCTGGGATACACTGAGGCTGAATTAATTGTGCCAAAAAAAAGCTCTTTGTATTCAATGACTTCATTGTTATTACTCAAGTAAATTATTGAGAATACCTCTCTCTCATAGCTACCTAATTTCAGCTTTAAAAAATCTACAGTTGTTCTTGGGGAGCTAATTTTGCCTTCTCTTTTTAATCGTCGAAATATTATTCTTGATGCCAAATCAACAATTTCATCATCAGTTAAAATTGTATTATTCGTGCTTAGTAATTGTTGGCTTTTTAACATGTGGACCTCTTATGAATTGTTTGCTCATAAAAGTGATATAGATTTCAAAATATTTGGAATAGTGCTTTAGGAAAGCAAAGGAAGCCTAAAAGTATTTTTTTACACAACTCCCTCATTAGATGACAAAAATTAGGAGTCATCAAATGCGTTTAATCAAATTAAAAGAAGTTATACAAAAAACATCACTAGGCCATTCAAGTATTTATAAGTTTATTGCAGAGGGGACATTTCCGAAGCAAGTATCGCTGGGCGCTAAGTCTGTAGCGTGGGTTGAGTCAGAGGTAGATGATTGGATAATGGAAAGAATAGGGAGTAGAAAATAGTGGGGGAAGATCAAACAGATCGTTTACATTTTTTAATTATCTTGTATTGTTGAATTTGGAAAAGATTACAAGGACTGCTAGTAATATGGAAATTACATGTTGAGTGGAAAGTTTAGTACATCAGACTTACCTGAGAAGTACCACGATATTATATTAATAACTGCTCATTTACATCGTTTCAAAAAAGATAGGTTATCTCCTTCCCTACATAAAAGCCTCTCAAATAATGAAAAACAACAGTTAAGTGATGTAAAAAAGTTTTTTATAGAGAAAATTAAAGCGGAGAAAAATAAGGCTAAAGTAAGAAAAGAGATAACTAAAAACAAATTAAATCTTTTCGGTAAAGACCTATACCCAACTGTAATTGTTCATTTAGATTCCGCATTAGAGCAGATAACACTTCCTGAAGACTTAATGTTAATTAAGCAAAAAGCTGAGCTATGCTTAGGGATGCGTCCAACTGTAGGTGAGTTTTTAGCTAAAAATGTTGATAGCTTTTACAACCTTTCTAAAGAGGAGGTTTTAGCTTTACAGTCATTTTACAAAAGGGGACTAAAAGAGGATGCAACTAAAAAGAAAGTAAAAATTACCGAGGACTTTTATGATCAATCAATTAATACTTCTATTATTTTAAATGCTCCCCCAGGTTGCGGAAAAACCCATAGCATAGTTCATCGTTTAGACGTCCACTTATCTCAACTAGATCAGTATTTTGATGCTCGAAAAATCCTCATTTTAAGTTTTACTAGAAATGCAGTCAAAGAGCTTAGAGGACGCATAAATAGTATTGCGAATAATTCTAAGCAAAAAAATTTAGATTTAGTGAAAGTACAATCATTCGACTCATTTGCATATCAGGTTCTTTTGAATCAAGAAGGTAATGCGCCCAAGGATGACTTTGAAGAAAATATAGTAAAAGTTAAAGCTATCTTGTTAGACAACTATCTAGGAGGGAACACGATATTAGATGAGATCCAATGGATTTATGTTGATGAGTACCAAGATTTAGTAGGGTGTAGAGCTGATTTAGTTTTAGAGTTGACGAAATTTATTTTGAAAAAAAATGGTTCAGTGAGCTTGTTGGGTGACCCTTGCCAGCAAATAATGAATTTTCAAATAGCCCATCGTAACGAGACAACAAACACTTTATTCATAAGTACATTTGGACAACTTGTAAGTAGTAATTCAAAAACAATAGAGTTATTCAAAAGTTACCGATTTAAAACAGAGCAACAATGCGAGTTAGTTAATTCTCTTCGAGAGGAAATACTTCAAAATAAAGAAGTTATTATTGGTACTAGGTTTGCTCCAGTGATCCCACTAACATCTGTAAATGAAGGAGGAGCGATATTATGCATAAGAAATGTTGATTGTTTACTCATTAAGCTGGAATTGGAAAGATTAGGTCAGCATTGCTCAATAAACTATGGTTGTGAAAGAATCCCAGCCCCAAGTTGGATATACACAATTTTTGCATTTTGGAAGCAGCGTAGTATGTCTAAATCTTCTTTCTTGTCAAAATGCTATCAAAAGCTTAATTCTGATTCTGAAGTCGAGATCGAATACCTTAAAAAACTAGGTGTTTACAGTAAAGATTTGATTCAAGTTGATCTACTCGTTTGCATTCTAGAAGAGCGAGGTGGAGTAGAGTGTAATATTAATCACCCAAATATCACAATAAGTACGGTCCATAAAGCTAAAGGATTGCAGTATCCTCATGTAGCATACTTTTCAAAGAGAAGAGAGTATGAAATTGGTAGTGATGCTCTCAATGAATTTTACGTAGCAGCTACAAGGGCTGAAAAATCTTTTAGTTATGTATATTCGAATGAAATTCCAAAAGTTTGGAGAAATAGTACAGAAAGCCCTTATATTTGTGAAAACTCATGCTTTTTAGAGGGCATCAAAGAGATTGAACTGAGCAGCTTTTTTCATGGTATTACAAATATTTCGGAATACGATTTAAGAGCATGTATGTCTAAAACTATAAATTTTGAATTATTTAGTGAATATAAAAAAGTTTATGTCGTAGCAGCTCTTTCAGAAAGAACGAAAATAAAAATGTATAGAATGCCGAGGCTAGAGAGAATAAGCGAAATTAGGGATGGCCTAGCTAATAACAGAAAGCTTATACCTAAAAGCTTTTCAACATTTGTCTATACCGGTACTAGCAAGAACTTAGAAGAATTATTAGGTCCTACTTGTTTAATTAATATGCCAATATTCGAAGGCTTATGGGAGTTTCGAAATGAAAAATAATAAATATAGTGATTCTCGAGAGAAATATTTGGCGGAAGTTTGCAGGCAAATGATCGGGCCGTACGAAAATGAAGAAAAATTAGATGTCGCACCATGGGATTTTTATCATACAGGTATGATTTGGCC
This sequence comes from Pseudoalteromonas sp. 78C3, assembly GCF_002836695.1. Lineage (NCBI taxonomy): Bacteria > Pseudomonadati > Pseudomonadota > Gammaproteobacteria > Alteromonadales > Pseudoalteromonadaceae > Pseudoalteromonas > Pseudoalteromonas sp. 78C3. The sequence goes on along the minus strand of NZ_PJAV01000155.1, from coordinate 27,895 downwards.
TGCTGGTGAAAAAGTTAAGCTAGAAGATTATGATGAAGACAAAGAACATGATGTGGAAGCTAGTGACGGCTTTATGGACTTGGCTAATGCATCCCACCAAGGTGCAATTGGCTTCACTTGTTATGTTCGAAAAGGCATCACCGATGCTTCGATTGAGCTTAGCTGGGCTACTTACAATGAAGAAAAAATTGATAGTAAACTTTTTTGGATAAGAGTCCCATTCAATAGAAAGCTAGAGTTTAATATTCTTGAGCTTGACCAAACGAAGCCATTAATAGAGGTGGATAACGTAACTTTCCGTCTAAAAATAAAAGAGGCACAAGACTTTCTTACTCTAACTTTTACGTTAGTTAATCAAAAGCTTAAGTCATCAATTTATGGTGATGGAGTTCTTTATCAAACCAAGATAATTTTTGATACGGAATATTTAATTGAAGCTCCTGTTCGAAACAATATAACAAATAATGATCCTGAGTTTTGGCAACATGAACTAATTTACAGAGACTATGTACATTTCGCTACAGGGCATGGCTGCGCGGTAGAATGGGATGGTATTAAACCTAATAGCCTTCGTACAAGTTGGATGCCTGAGAGTGTTGTTTATAAAGCATCTCCAGAAATTGCTGATTTAAAAAATACAAAGTCTCTATCCATGAGCTTTTTAGGAAATAGCCCCAAAAGCGATGTTATTCAAGAGCTCAATCATTTACCGCAGCTGTATGATAAATGGATCAAGGAACAAGAATGTTCCATTGAAGGCATCCTTAAGAGCTTTGATGGAGACAGAAGAGCAAAGATAAAAAAAGTCGCTTTTGAAAATATTGATAATTGCGTTCAACATTGCAACCGAATTAAAGAGGGAATTAATCTTTTAGCAAATAACGATAAGTTATTTATAGCCTTTCAGCTCGCTAATTTAGCTATACAGAAAAATATAGAATTAAGTGTTATCAAAAAAGGTGGTGATTTTAATTTTGAGCCTAGATGGAGACCCTTTCAATTGGCTTTTATTTTGCTCTCAACCCCTTCTACAGTGCTAGAAGACCATAAAGATAGAGAGATTATGGAGTTAATATGGTTTCCAACTGGCGGGGGTAAAACAGAGGCTTATTTAGGACTTACTGCATTACTTATTTTTTATCGTTATTTAATAGCGTCCTCTGTTGAAGAAGCTGCAGGTACTGCAGTTATAACTAGATATACATTGCGGTTGTTAACTATACAGCAGTTTGAAAGAGCCGCATTAATGATTTGCGCAGCAAATATAATAAAAAAACAAGTTCCTGAACTTCAGGAATATAAAGATTTTGACATAGGCTTATTTGTTGGAGGAGGAGCTACACCGAACAGCTTACAGAAAGCACATGACTTACTGAGTATGGGGAGTGATGAGATCGAAACAACTTTGCCTCTACAGAGTTGCCCAGTCTGCGGTTCACCATTAAATACCGAGCATCAGATTATTAAAAACAAGCAGCTAATTACTTGGTGTAGTAGTTCTGAGTGTTTATTCAACAGCGAGTCATCGCCATTACCTTTGATGGTCATTGATGAGCAAATCTACAACTCACCTCCAACCTTTCTCATTGGCACTGTTGATAAGTTTGCCAACATGCCGTTCACGCCCGAAATGGGAAGACTTTTGGGGCGGAATACAAAAGCAGCGCCTCTACAATTAATAATCCAAGATGAACTTCATTTAATTAGTGATGCTCTTGGCACTGTAACGGCTTTATTTGAAACAGCAATCGATGAAATTGCAAGTATAAATAACAAAGTAAAGATTGTCGGATCAACGGCTACGATTCGTCGAGCTGAAGTTCAAGTAAGAAAGTTATTTAATCGGAAGTCCATGCAATTTCCTCCACCATGTCTGAACGTAGATGATTCATATTTTTATCAAAGTAATAAAAATGATCCCGGTCGATTATATGTAGGAGTTCACGCTCAAGGGCGCTCTCCTAAACATACTCTATCAAGACTAGCTGCAAATTGTTTTCAAGCTACAGAGTATACAGAAGAGCAAGTACGAGATTCTTTTTATACATTAGTTATGTATTTTAACAGTATGAGAGAACTAGGTAGTTCACTATTGCTTTTAGAGGATGATGTTCCTAAATACCTTGAAGTTATGGCTGTTGATAAAGGTGTTAATACGAGAAAAATTTCACGTTTCAGTGAATTGACTAGTAAGTTAACACCAATAGAGATACCTCAAATTTTAGACGAGCTCTCCGTAAAGTGGCCTATTTCTAAAGATAGCAATAAAGAGCCTATAGATGCAGTACTAGCTACTAATATGATTTCTGTTGGAGTTGATGTTTCAAGATTAGGTGCGATGATTGTAAATGGCCAGCCAAAAAATACATCTGAGTATATACAGGCTTCAAGCCGTGTTGGGCGAGATGATGGCACCGCTGGTATTGTTTTTACTCTTTATAATTGGACGAGGCCCAGAGATCGTTCTCATTATGAGAAATTTCATACTTACCACAGCTCTTTTTATAGGCATGTTGAGACCTCCAGTGTTACTCCATTCGCCTCAAGGGCGAGAGATCGGGCTCTTCATTCTGCTCTGATTGCTATGGTGAGATTAAAGATCCCTGAGTTTTACCCTAACGACAGTGCAGTCCGTATTTTGGAAGATAGCCTTAGGCAGAAAGTTCGTCTCTTAATGAAGTCTATTTGTCAAAGGGTAAAAGCTACTGAGGAAGAGGAAGAGGAAGATACTAAGCTACACCTAGAAAATATTTTATTTGATTGGCAGGAAAAAGCTGAAAGATCAAAATCATTGAAATGGACAGCAATAAATAAATATGACCAAAGTAATTACTTAATAAAGCAAAAAGAAAATGGTAAAGATCCTTGGGAAATGCAGCGCTCAGTTCGCGATGTTGAAGGGCAAGTGAAAGTTAGTATGTATATACAGGATGTGTAATTATGAGCAGTTTCCGAAAAAAAAGAGTAGTACCTAAAAAGCAATACCCTGCAGGCACTATTAATTTAAGCCAAAGCATAAATACGTTTGGTATAGGTTCAATGCTTGAGGTGCGCTCGCAAAAAAGTAAGCAGACACGGACTACTTCAGCAATAGTTAGTGGTTTAGACTTCTGGCGTGAGGATAAACTGGAGAATATAAGCGAGATAGATTTATGTAGGTTGTTGGACGTAAAGGAGCTTAAGTCTCCTCCAAGTGGTGATAATAGCGACTATATACCGGCAAAAAGATTTCCTCGATGGCTTGAATGTAGTAATTGCCACTATCTAGGTGTAATTGGCACTCAATTTGATGAAAAAGCAGATGGTATACCTAGCTGTGCGAGTAGTAATTGTAACGGGTGGGGAGTGCCAACTAGGTTAATAAGTGTATGCTATAGCTCAAACCCAAGCGAGACTGCGTCAGAATATCACCTTGATGATTTTCCATGGATATATTGGACCCACAAAAATAATGATAAATGTTCTGCCCCCAGGGTAAGGGTATCATCAGACGGAAAAAAAACGGGTCTAGATGGCATGATACTTAAATGTGATTGCGGTGCTAAAAACTCACTTCAGGGAGCCCTTGGGTCTGATGCACTAAAAAACATTTCTTGTAATGGAAATAGCCCTTGGCTAAATTCTCGTAAAGAATGCGATAAAAATATACGGGCTTTATTGCGAGGCGCTTCAAATGTATATTTTCCAGTTACGGCTTCAACGATTTCGATTCCCCCTAATTCCAGTCGATTAGTACAATTATTACAGAGCCTTAAATATAAAGAATTCACGACAATGTATACTGAAGGCAGGCGAAGAGCAGAAGATGTTGCCGATATGCTTTACGAGAAGCAGGACTTTAGCTCATTGGAGCCTGACGCTATTACTAAGGCATTAAAGTCATTAAAAGAAGCCCAAAGCTCAGCAAGAACAGAAGCGGAGCGTAAAGCAGAAGAACGCGAGGCTCTCATTAGAAACTATCCTGCAGAGGATATAGGTGATGAGCAAGAAGAAGGGGATTTCGAAGTTGAAAAAGTATCTTTATCACAATTAGACATAGCAACCCCTAGTTTATCTATTTTTATAAATAATCTTTCACTAGTTCATAGGTTACGGGAAGTTATAGCATTCAGAGGGTTCACTCGCTTAGAAAGTCCAATAACAGCAAATCATTTTTCTGTGAAATGTGCTCCAATTTCAAATAAAAAGCTCAATTGGCTCCCTGCTATTGAAAATAGAGGAGAAGGAATTTATTTTGAACTAAACAATGAAACCTTGAAAGAGTGGGAGAGTAAATTAAGTGTGCAAAAGCGAATTGGTATTTTGAAAAAAAATTATCTACGTTCTACTTTAAGTAACGCTATGGATGGTGAGGCTCTTGAACCAACTGCGCGTTTAATTTTGCTGCACACATTGTCTCACCTGCTAATCAGACAGTTATCATTAGAATGTGGTTATTCCAGCGCTTCTTTAAAAGAAAGATTATATTTCTCTGAAGAGTATTGTGGTGTTTTAATTTCAACTGCATCAGCGGCTTCCGATGGAACCCTTGGAGGTTTGGTAAGACAAGGTAAGCCTAATAATTTCGTTAATACTCTTTTTAATGCACTCTATGAAGCTGAATGGTGCTCTTCCGATCCTTTATGTATTGATAGTGAAGGGCAAGGGAGTGAGGCCTTAAATCTAGCATCTTGTCACGCCTGTGGGCTTATTTCAGAAACTTCTTGTGCATTACGAAATATGTTTTTAGACCGTGCGCTTTTAATTGGGCAATCTGAAGGTGATGATGTCGGTTTCTTCTCATCTCTATTGTGTTAAGCGCCTTTCGACGCTTATATATTTTAAAGGCTTTAAGAAGCCTTTTTATGTTCAGCTTTTGCTGCTTTAGCTGTGTGGAGAGCCTCTATAATCTGAACAGCTAAAGCATCTACAACCTTCATACAAACTGAATTACCAAATTGCTTGTATATTTGGCCTTGAGATACTGCATCTACAATGTACTCTTCAGGAAAGCCTTGTAATCTAGCACACTCTCTAGGTGTTAGCTTACGAGGGCGTTTATCAAGTTCTGATTGATCAATTAAAATTTCAGAGCCGTCTTTGTAGTAACGAGCACTGATTGTATTTGCATATTCACTTTCAGCATTAAACAGCGAGTAACCAAAGCCATTACCTTTGGTTTTATGTTCTGCTTTCCTGCGCTGGTGGCCTGCCCATAATTTTTCAGATATTGTAAATTTATCATCACTAGGAGCTATAGCGCTTAAGTCTTCTAAAATATCACCTACTCTTGTTGGTGTTTTAGGTGGGGTTGGCCAGCTAAATACTTCACCAAAGTCACAGTCTTTAAAGTAATTCTTATCAAATCCTACAATGAAAACACGCTCCCTGTTTTGAGGTGCGCCAAAATCACCCGCCCTAAGTACTTTATAATCAACCCAATAATTTAACTTCTCTGATAGCGCATGCCTTGTCTCTTCACTCAAAGGCACATCTTTTGGAATTTCTAAATCAAAGTTACCTCTTAAAATATCTAAGATAGTATTTAAAGTACGGCCTTTATCATGCCCCTGAAGTTGCTTTACGTTTTCAAGAACGAAAGCTTTAGGTTTTTTCTCAGTGAGTATCCTTTGAATTTCAAAAAACATGGTTCCACGGGTATCACTAAAACCTTGTTTGAGGCCAGCTTGAGAAAAAGCTTGGCAAGGGAAGCCACCTAAAAGGATGTCATGATCAGGAATATCTGATGCAGCTATTTGAGTAATATCGCCATTAGGCATTTCACCAAAGTTAGTTAGGTATGTTTTTTGCGCAAATTTATCCCACTCAGAGGTAAATACACAATGTCCACCAAGCTTCTGGAAAGGTAATCTTATCCCGCCAATCCCTGCAAACAAATCTATAAATGTAAACTCAGATTCTGATAAAGGTTTCTGTTTGAAGGGGGCACTCTCTAAATGAGATTTTAATTCCGATTCTAAATTGAGTATATCAGTAAGCTTTTTTGCAGTAGGTTTATGTTCGCCAGTTTCCCATCCTCTAACTGTTCGCTCGCCAGTAGAGGCCATACCTAGTAAGTTCGCAAATTCAGTACGCCCTAAACCTAAGTTTTCTCGTATACTTTTGATTTCACATGCTATATCTTTGTTCATTATAACGGTACTCATGATGCAATTAAGCTTATCCGGTTTTATACCTGGCAGACTAGCACTGTACAAATGAACAGTCAATAAATAAAAGGAGAGTTGACAATGGCTGAACAAAGAATTGATATGCTAATAAGTGAGTGCAGCGAACTTCAAAGCGATATGGATTTAAGTTATAGGAATGTTTCACCCAGTATTATTTTTTCTAATACAGGAAGAAGAGGAGGTAAAAAGTATTTCAACCTATCTCTTGTTGAGCTACTGCAAACTTTGAATGACATCCAAAATAACTTAGAGCGCTATCTTAATGCTGTTGTGTATGTTGAAGGTGATATGAGAAATCTATTTTCGGATACTTTAACTTCAGAAACTGTGAACGCTTTATCTACAGTTCAAACGCTCCCTCTCTTTAGCCTCATAAATAAAGTCTTATACAAGGCCAATCAGCTCGACGAAAATTACAACGATAAAAAATTACACTTATCTGCAGATACAGTTACTAAAGCTATTACTTATATTGAAAGTCAAATTCCAGATAATGAAGAGTATTTAAAGTCTATAGCTGCTGACCAACACATTGATACTGGTGCTGTTAAAGCTTTAAATAAAATTTATTACGGTGCTCCAGGTACAGGTAAGAGTCATTCCATAAATGAAATAACAGATAAGCAATGTCGTTATGTAACTGTATTTCATCCTGACACGCAATATAGTGATTTTGTAGGCGCTTTAAAGCCTGTTATGTTGGCCGGTGCGAATGGTGATAAGAAGATTTCTTATGAGTTTAGACCAGGGCCATTCACTAAGGCGTTAATAGAAGCTCTTAGTGATACAGGTAAACATGTTTATCTTGTAATTGAAGAGCTTAATAGAGCACCCGCAGCCGCTGTCTTTGGTGAGATATTTCAGCTGCTAGATCGAGATATACAGGGTGAAAGCCAATATAAGATAGAAGTTTCAGATCCCGATATGTTGCTTCATATTAAAGAAAACCTAAAAGAACCAGATAAGTTTAATAAGCTTTACTTACCTTCCAACTTGTCAATTCTTGCCACTATGAATAGCAGTGACCAATCAGTCATGCCAATGGACACCGCTTTTAAGAGACGTTGGTTATTTGAGTATTTACCAATAGACTTTACTCAGGCCGGTAATGGCAATTTTAAACTGACGTTTGCTGATGGCGCACAGCCTGAAGTACCTTGGAAGATATTTGCTGAAGTTGTAAATGACACCCTGTCTTCCTTGCAAGTCCCCGAAGATCGTCTTTTAGGTCATCGCTTTGTTTCCGATGAAGAACTTACTACTATTGAGGAAGCTAATAACACCTTAAAAGGTAAAATATTAGTTTACCTCTGGGATGATGTACTTCGTCATGGAAAGCGTGATGTGATTTTTAATACAGTTGTGGCAGGTACTTTTGGTCAGTTGTCACATCAATTTGGAGAAGGTAAGCCTATTTTTTCTGACACTTTTGAGACTAACTTATCAAAGGCATTAATCGAAGCGCAAAAAGTTCAGAAAATTGTCGCAGATGAACAACCAGAATAGATTTAATTAAAATGCGTAAATTACATCTATTTGAAGATAGGCAAAGCATTGTGAAAGCTATGCCCAAGAAGCTAGTTCAAAATTTGAATAAGCAGGGGCTACTTTACGGTAATGGACAAAAAGTTATGTTTTGCGGCCTAATTAACTTTGACGATCAAATTGCTGTATTTCTTCCCCGAAATAGTGACTATGAAGAAACCGATCAGACAAGCTCGAAGAAGGTATGTGCAACTTTACTTAAAGCACTCAAACGTTATTTAGATGATAAAGACAATGCTATAAATGCTGATGAATTAGTTGATGAAGGTATTCATGGGCAAGAGTACCTAGGTTTAATATTTGCTTTATTTGAAGACTACTTCAACAACGGTCTTTTTACACGTCGGGTATCTGAAAGGAAAGTAAACTCAGGGAAAGTAGATTGGAACCGTACGATTAAGCAATCTATACCGTATACGTCTGGTGATAGTTCTGTTTACTTAGAATTAGTAGGTTCTATCAAGCGAGTATATTCCAACTGTGAAACCGCGAAAATTCATGCGGAGGTTTTACGTAATTTAGACCAGAAAATCGGCTGGTTAATTAACGATGATGATAGAGCTATAACTAAGCAGCTTATCGATGTTCCTGCCTCATTAATGGATAATGATACGAAGATTTATCACCTAAACAATGAGCTAACACGCGCTTACTCTGACCGTGATATCTACCTGATTAAACAATTAATTAGCTATCTTAAATTAGAAAGTATGTCACAAAGAAGTGATTTTTCTATTGGTGTTAAAAAGTTTGAAGGTATGTGGGAACATATGCTATCAAAAACGCTTAAAAACGTTTTTCCAATTAATGAAAAACTAGCTAAGCCAGTATATAAAATAAATGGTGAACTAAAGTTGGCGGGTAGGAAAGGGCAAAGAACCGATATAGTCCTTAGAGATCCTGAAACGGGAGATTTTACTGTTATTGATGCTAAGTATTACTGCGCTAAAAGTTTAGAAACTGCACCTGGTTGGCCAGATTTAGTTAAGCAGTTTTTTTATGCAAAAGCAGTAAAATCAATATACCCTAAAAGCAATGTCTCTAATATGTTTATATTCCCTGGTAACAAGGGACCAATTGAGTCTGCACATATGGCTGAACCTAAAGACTCTGTAATTACCGAGAAGGATTTTCTTACTGACTATCCTTCAATAACTTGCTCTTTTTTAGATCCACTAAACATCACTTCTAATTATGCTTCCCTGCAATATATAAATTTATAGGAACTCGTTATGCAGTTATCTCCAGCACAATCTATTAAACTCGGTTTAGTTAAGAGTTATTCTGGTTGTACTCTACTGGATAGTGACTATCTAGGTAAATCCAGTATTGACTTAAAAGTAAGGACAATTATTTCGAGGTCTGAAGACGGGAAAAAAGAAGAGACATCATCATATCAGATAGCGCCTCAAGAAATGGTGTGTTTAATTTCATCGGAAAGGATAGATGTGAAGCCTGGTTATGTTGCTTATGTTTTTTTGAAAAATCAATTGTCACAAAAAGGCTTACTTGCATTAAATACAGGAATTGTTGATAGCGGGTTCTGTGGCCCGCTCTCAACTTTAGTGACTAATCTATCTTCGGAGTATTTAAGCTTAGATAGTAATAGTGAGCTACAGGACGAAAATATATTCTTGAGAGTCGTTTTTCACCGATTGGGTGATTTTAATGGGGATAATAGCGCTGCTGTAAAGACACGATATTATGACTATTACACATACGCTAGATATAAAAAAGACGAAATATCAAGACTACCCAAATACTTCTTAAATAGAAAGATGCTGCAAGATGATATTGCTAAACAAGTATCCTCTAAAGCTGCAGAGATAAAGCTCAGTAAGACATCACTAATAGTTGTTATATTTTTAACTCTCGTGACGATATTTCTTCCTATGGTTTATAACAAATTAGGTTCATTAATTTCAGAAGAGCAAAAAGTACTGAAGTTACAAATAGAGGTATTAGAAAAAAGAATAAAGCAATTAGAAGAGAAATAGCTTTTGTTGTAAATAATTAGATAATTGAAATAAGGCAACTATAAGCAAGTTTGATTCTAGAGCTGAAAAATCTGTGCAACTTTAGACAAGTCTTCTCTTCCTTCGCCTTGATTAATGACGATACTTGCTACGCTTTCAAGTTCTTTTTGGGCATTGAAGGCAACTGAAATACCAACACTTTTAGCAAGCGTCACATCATTTTTTCCATCTCCAACAAATGCACATTCAGACGGAGAAACACCATATTCTTTTGCAATCTGTTGCATGAAGCTAGCTTTACCTTCGTTGTCTGTAGGCAAAAGGTTATAAAAATCTAGATTACCGCAGTCATCGAAAAAGTACTCACATGCACTAAAAGCATGGTCTATCTTTAGCTCTCGTTGTACCTTATCGGCTAAAGACTTTATTCCACCACTAATTAATACGACCTTGGCATTAGTCGCTTTTATTAATGTTATTAGCTCATGAGCACCAGTATGTAATTTTGCTGACTTTACAATTTCATCTACATGCCATTTCTTTATGCCATGTTCTTGTTGGATACGAATTGTATCTTTCATCCAGTCTAAGTAGCCGTCATATTCACCAGCGTTCCACCGATCTTTTGATAACTCTTCCTCTAAGTAACATTCCTCACTAATTAATTTAGCTAAAACGGTCCAAGCACTAGGAGCAACCTTTCCATTATCTAAAGCGAAATCTTTTTGGAGTAATGTGCCCTCCATATCGAAGAACCATATTTTAGGAATGAAGTTTATTTTTGAATTGCTCATTTATATCTCTAGCTACTAAATCAAGTTCATTTTAGCATACTGATGAAATAGTCCTTAAGCTTTCTTTGTGGCTATTAAGTACTTTGTGGTTAGTAAACTATAGTGGGCTCAAGAAATTTTTAAAGGAAGTTATTAATACTAAACTCATTACTTAACCTACACAACTTAGCCAAATAGTCTAAATCTAGGGGGGCACTTAATTGACTATTAAAAAAAGAAATGAACCATGCAACATTTCTTTTTTTATCTGTACATACTGTAAAGCCTTGCTTTCTATAGAAGTTATGTACCCGTACGTCATTGACTTGAGTATAGCCAAATACAACATTAATATTTCTTTTCTTTGCATAATCAAAAGCATGTTTAACTAAAATAGAACCAATCCCCCTTCCTCTAAAGTCCACCGGATTATTGTTTATCCATAGATCTCGTATTTCTAGCTTTCCATCAGTTACATGCATTTGCATATGACCTAATTGAGAGTTAGGGGTGATGCTTTCTATTTTTAAATACTCTGAGTCGCAGCAAAGCTTAATGCGATAATTATGCTCTATATACTCTTCTTCTTTCATATACTCACGCTTGGGTTGCTTGTCTGGTATAACTTTAGCCATTCTTCCAATTCAGTAAAAACTTCACATTGAAAAGCTATTTTACCTCCACCAGCATAAACCTCCGGTTCTTCATTACTTCCTTCATTAATAGCTTCGACAATTACATATCTAGGCGTATCTTCCTCTCTTTGCTCTATGTCAGCATAATCAACCCATAGTACATAATACTGTTCGCCTACTTTAAAATAGAAGCTAGGGCAAAGATCATTGTGCCAGCTTTTATCTATTAAGTAAGGGTGATTTTTTAGGTTAAAGCCGAGGTCAAAGTTTTGACCAAGTTCTTGTTTGTATAATTCCATCTTAAACTCCTAATAATGAAAAAGAGCCACTCAGTTGAGTGGCTCTTTTTCATGTGTTTTTAAAATACTTCTATGAAGCTTTTTTGATCTTCATTTAAATAGTAATATTTCAATTTAAACCAGAGATTCTCTTTTAACTTGTGGAACCATGCCACATCTTCATTTGTAGGTTTTTTTGACCCAACAATCCAAAACTCATCAGAGGCTTCTACGTCTGGATAGTACCCATACCTAAGTAGCTGGCCTATAGCGGCTTCAATTTCTTCAGTAGCAGCTCTTTTATATTTTAATTCAGCTGTTATCTTTTTTGAACCATCGGTTATAACTATATCTCTTTTAAAATTGAGATCATGGTATTGACGCTTTATAACTAATTCTGGGTTTTTTAGTTTGTACCATTGAACAAAATTATCTTCCATGAATTGTTCTTTCCTTTCACAGACTTTTTCAGATATAGCTCGTCTTATGTAAGTAGCTGGTCCTTCATTACGGACTTCAGATTGAATTTCATTATATAATGCATGATTTTCTTCGTCGTGAATAAAGCCATCACAGATGCCTGCTTTGAGAAATGACTTTATTGCCTCAAACTGTTGAAGATTATCTTCCTTTAGAGAAAACAATATATCGTAATAGCTTTGATTTTTATTAAAGCAATTTTCAGGTTGCAACAATTGTGGAAGAGCTTTTGAGTAGAAATAATCTGGAATATCTAACACGTCAACTCCAAATCTCACATTTACTCCATTTTTTGATGGTCTAGGGTCTATTGATACTCGGCCGTTTTTATTATTAGGCCCAAATTTGAACTTTGCATTACCGTCATTAACCCAGCCTTTATTGTTTCCCCTGTAGTGCAAAAGTAAAAAATCTATGATGCTATCAAGTAAAGGTTTGTAATTTGGCTTTTTAGAAAGCCATAGCATAGCTTGCTCTTTATCTTCAATTTCAGTTGTTCTGCCTCTTTTAAAATTCTTCTCGTCCGTACTCATTTTTACTTCCTAATATTTTTAATGAATTGTTTTTATCAGCTATTTATAACTCTAAACTAATTCAGTTTTTTTTATAGAGTTACTTTATAAAGTACTAAGCTAGTGTTTTGTAGTAAACTATTCACTATTAGTTGAGGTGATAAATCGAAATTATTCACCCAGTACCCCACACAGTACCCCATGGTGTTATGGGTTGAATTAAAAGGTTTAAAAATCAAATGAGTAGAACAGGAATACAGTGGTTCCCTGGGCATATGAATAAAGCCCGCAATGAAATTAAAGAAATAATGCCACAAATGGATGTGATCATTGAAGTGCTTGATGCGCGCATTCCCTACAGTAGTGAAAACCCGATGGTGGCAACCTTGCGTGAAGGTAAGCCGGTCATCAAAATTTTGAACAAAGCTGATTTAGCTGATCCTAAAATGACTCAAATCTGGAAAGATTATTTTGAGCAAGAAAATGGTGTTAAAGCGATTTCTTTTGGACATGATAAAGCAGCTGAAGTAAGTCGTATAAATGAGCTTTGTAAAAAGTTAGTGCCGCATAAAGTGGGTGCAGATAAGCAAATTAAAGCCATGATAATGGGTATTCCTAACGTGGGTAAATCTACGTTAATTAATGTACTGGCTGGACGTATAGTTGCAAAAACAGGTAATGAACCTGCGGTAACCAAAGCACAACAACGCATTAAGCTTGAAGACGGTATTATGCTTTACGATACGCCAGGTATGCTTTGGCCAAAAGTAGAGAATGAAAACTCAGGTTATCGTTTAGGCGCTACCGGTGCCATTCGTGATACGGCGCTTGAGTATGAAGAAGTAGCAAGTTACACAGCTGAGTACTTATTGCGTGCATACCCTGAGCTTTTAAAAGCGCGTTATAAAATAGACGAATTACCAGAAAGTGATTGGGAGTTTGTTGAAATGGCAGGTAAAAAACGCGGCTGTATTCGTGGTGGTAATCAAATAGACACATATAAAATGTCTGAAATACTAATCAACGAATTACGCGACGGTATTATTGGCCGTATTACTATGGAAACTCCGCAAATGCGTGAGGAAGAAGAAGTAATGGTTGCTGGTTTACGCGCCGCTGCAGAAGCTAAAAAAGCAGCTAAAGAAGAAGAAAAGCTTCAACGCCGAGCGCGAGCTCGTAAAAACCGTCGTTAATATTTAACCAGAGTTCAGGTTATTTAATTAAAGAGATTTAGTTTTACTAAATTACAGACATAAAAAAAGCCCGTAAGGGCTTTTTTAGTTTCATATCTACCGTCACCGATATGAGCAATGTAGCAAGTAAAATAGTAGGGCGGTTACTCATCATCAACATCAAGGGGCGTTGCGGTTCATAACAAGTAACCATAGCTGTTTACGTGCGCCACACGTTGTTTCAGGGTCGAGAAACAAATCAATTCATTCCTTAACAAGTGGTATGCAATCCGTCTTGTTGATATTGATTATCAGTTAGATCTAACTGTCTGTCAACATCTAAATGCAAATAATTCCTATTATCTCTTTGTTTGTTTTGTAAGCTAATGTTAAGTATGAAAAAGAATAATAATCTAAGCTGTTTGACTAATCAGTAGAGCTTTAATTCGATATATCTAATAGTGATTTTTATTTATTAGAGCTAATCGATTAATGCAGGAGAGAGGTTTTCGTTTGTATTTTAAGCTTAGAGTCTTAAGGCTGTGTCTTTGGAAAAGTTTAGCGAGCTTTAATGTGAATGCTCTATAATGTTTAGACATAAAAAAAACCCAGTAATTGGTAGGTCCAACTATTGGGGTTACTTCATTTACTGCGCATTTTTAATTGGTATTATACTATTGGTTATTAGCGTAGTAGGCGTTTTCACCACTTACGTTTGTTTTTAACAAATCATTTTTTCTTTGTAACTCTCTAAGAATAACGATTCGCTTAGCTGGAATATTAAGATTGTTTAAGCGAGGAAAGCTATGCTGAGGGATCAGTAATGCTTTATCCCAATTACTAATAATAATATCGTAAGAGTCTCGGTGCTTAGGACCTGTTACATCAGTAATGTCATAATTATCGATGGTAAAAAGAGCTGTTTTTTTATTTTTTAACTTATTGAGTAAATCGTTATCTGCATACAAACTCAGGTGAGCAAGTAAATCATTATTAAAGTCATTAAAATATGCTTTTTTATCTTTATACATGGTCGATACATTAAGAAGGTTACTGCTGTAATTAGTGCCTCTATTTGAATTAATAAATTCTTGAGCGTTATCAATTAATGAAGGCATTAAGTTATTAGCGGTGTATGCCTGAGTTCTAATATTTGGTGAACCGATATAGCCTTTATATAAGCCATACATTACAAGAAGGTTATTTTTATTTAATGGCATTAATATTTTGTATTCAATGTCATCTAAACTAAGTTCTTGTCCGTTATATGTGAATAGCTTTTTGTAAAAGAAGCTGCTTTTATCAGCCACGTCATAAGATAAACTATTTGTGTCTTTTGGGTAGCGCTGAGCTAATTCATTTATTACTGCTACATTATGTAGATTCAGCCAAAATGCAGTTTGTTCTTCATTACTTAATTTACTAAGTTGGTTATTTGCTAAATAACTAAGAAGATTACTTTGTATAGCTGCAATTGATTTTGTTAATTCTGGATCATCAATAAATTGCTCATAATAAAAGCGGTTTGCTTCTGCATCAGTCGCTCGGTTACTTCCGAGGTTAGGACCTTGCTCATTTTCATCATAGGAAATGTACGATCTATCTGAACGAGCCAATTCAAGAACAGAGGCTTCTAAAACAGTATTGTATTGAGAGTAGTCAACTGCAAAATTAGCAGTCACTTGATTCTTACTGTTTAAAGAATTTGTTGTATTGCTACTTTCAGCAAAGCACGGGGCTGACAGCAACGTACTCAGTATTATAGATTTAGCTATTAATTTGATCATATTATTTCCCTCGATGATTATATCCAATATCGCTCACGGCTGTTTGTTTTATGAACAAAACAATAATATGCATTAAATTAAGCTTAGTCAAATTACTGTAATTTATTGGCTGTTATACGTAAATTAATTTGCTTTACGAGTACTTTATCTTGTTTGTTAAAACGTCCTACAATAAGCAAAAAATTACTAACTTCAGTTTTTATTACTTTAATACTTGTATTATCAAGTTTGGTTTTACCGTATGTGGTTTCTATTTTTTCTATGTCTTTAAAGTGACTAAGATCTGATTCAAGTTCTCCTTGGTCATTTTTGTAATAGCTAAAAATATAGTTCTCGGTTATTCCGTTACCGTCTTCTCGGTAATCAAATACTGCATCGCTATAAAAATAAAGTATTTCTTCGTTTTCAGGTGTTAGGCGATTACGTTTTAAAAAGTGTACTTGGTAAGACCATAAACTATCGCCTTTTATAATTGCGGCATTGGGTAAAATATTTACTTCTTGAAGTACGCCTAAAAATAATAGAGGTGCAAACGCAAGCGAGATTAAATACTGTCTAATTCGCCAGTACGAGTTGTAATGTAGGGCTTCTTTACTTGTATCGGTTTGTTCAATGTAACTAACTAGAGGCAACCATAAAAATGGCATTATACAAATCACTATGGTTGCGTATTCGTCCATACGATAAGCAAAGACGCTGGCGAGTATCATTAGCCAGAGTGTTAAGGCAGTCCAGTTAGGCATTACTCTATTTTTGTTTAACTGTTGTTGGCTGTGCTCTGCAAGTGCGAGATACAAAGGGTAATACCATAAAAACGCAAATATACCTCGAGCAATAGGCATAATACTTGAGTTATCGCGCTCTTTAATGGCTTTAAAGTTACGATAACTCCAATAATTAACAAATATGCCTAAACTTAAAATACTGTAAATAATAAACTTACTTACAGATACTGCATAAAATGGACTATCTTCAAATTTCACTTTTTTTGCTGACTCTAATCGCCAATCGGCAAAAAAGAATATGAGTACTAAAATATAGCCAGCCAACACATATTTAAGCCAACTATAACCAAAGCTATCTAGCACATCAGCTGCTGTTTGAGGTGTTTCGGTCGTTTCCGCGTATTTTAGAATAGGGTAATGGGTTGCTGATATTAACTTTTTACGCTGTGCTAAATAATCATCTATTTGAGCGGCTTTAATATGATCTTGTTTTGCGTAATAGTCATAACTCAGTGTTAAAACATTATCATTAAATTCAGTAGTTGTTTTTAGGTTGAAGTAGTCGTTATCAATTTCTTGTTGATCGCTATCAAATCCCCAACCTTTTTCTGCAAAATGCAGTTTTATTGTGGTGTTAATTATATTGGGGTAGCCAAAGTAGAGTGGGTCGGTGCGATTTACCTGCTTTGGTTCGTAAACGCTATTTTGTATTTCATTCGCGTAAAAACTAGCTTCGTAGCCTTCGTCTGTTTTTTCCCAAAATTCACTAATTAAATACGATTCTTTGGTTATTAGTTTACCCGTTTGTTCTTGTTCACTAATAGTCATTGCTTCATTGATTGATAGACCATTTAAAAAGCCTTGGTAATACTCGAAATAAGATTTAGCAACGCTATTTAGACCACTGCTGGCTATATTGCTTCTTCGGTTAATAGCTTCAAATTCAGCATAAGTGTACTGGGTTTCAAAACGTGATGGCTCAGATACTTTTTCAGCAATAAAAAAGTTATCTTCTACAGATACATTTGTATGTACAGGTTTTTGCGCCATTGAAGTTAAAGTGGTTTCACCTTTATCAATAATTAGGGCATAGCCATAATCAGGCTGTGCTAAATATTCGAGAGTACCACGTTGGTAGCTAACCGTAGGATCGAGCCAGTAGCGTTTTCCGTTTTGTTTAAGCGTAACAATTACGTGATTAAATACACTTGCAGAAGGTGGAAGTTCTTTTAAACGTTTGGTTTCCTCTGTATCAACTAGCGCAGGGAAGGCCTCTATATCCATCGCTTTTAATAACGAGATAAGCAGTACTGTTTTATCTTTGCAATCGCCATATCGTAGCGAAAGCGTTTCTGAAGCTGACGTTGGTTGATGCGAGTTAGTGCCCATTTCAAGCCCTAAATATCGAACTTCGTCTTGGCTAAAGCGCAGTGCTGCTGCAATTTTGTCTGATGTTTTTGTGTGTTTTGCTTTTATTTCTTCAGCTACATCCAAAATGCTGTTTGGGGTTTCTATGGCTGATTGATAAAGTGGATATGCCCAGTTAACTACCTGACCCCAATCGTCAAACTCAGAAAAGTAAACTTGTGTATATGGGTCGTACCACGTTGGGGTTTGAGAATTTTGCTCGAGTAAGGGTTCTTCAAAAAGAGTTATAGAATAATCTTTGCCATATTTGTTAAGCGTTTCTTGAATATCTGCTGTGCCGTTTATTGTATTAATATGTAAAGGCGTTTGTTTACCCCAAAGTACACGCATATTTTGTTGCACTACGGGTACCGACCAGTTTAGCGTGCGTCTTGTACTAAATTTATTAGCATATATAGGGTTGCTACCTGCCACTGTGTAGCTGTAATCAAGTATGTCGCCACTGCGCATATCATCAATAATAATATTGAGTGATAAGCTACCATTATAAATACGATCAGCTAATTCAGATTCACCTTGTATAACCGTCATTCTCGCGCTACCAAGCTTATCAATGCGCTCATTATTTCTAATAATCGTTAAGCTATTTAGTGTTAGCGACTCGTAACTTGGATCAAAATCAAGATTAAGCTGGCTTATATAATCAACACCACTTTGATTTAAAGCTTTCATAACCAAACGCGTATAGCGTTGCTGTTTTTGTCTGCTCGGTATATAGGATTGGTTATCGAGTAACAAATAAAGTGTGCCGTCACGTACCTTGGTTATGTCGGAATGCTTGGGTTGCTCAATAATATGTGTATTAACCCAATTAGCTGGTTTATCTATTTTATATTGCTGCGCAAAAATATTATGAGAGAAAATTAATAAGGTAAGTGCAATTAGCCAAGAGCTGAGTCGAAGGAAGTTCCATTTCATTGTAGGGTCTTATAGTTGTTTTTATAAATACTATTGAAGGAATAATGTACCAAATTCAGGCTTTTTTGACAATGTGATGTTAACAAATTCATTGTTGAGCAGTTAATTAATAGTATATAAATAAACTGCTATGGTAAGTGCGAAACGCTTAACCCCCCTCAAATGTTCCTAAAATGATTTTTTAGTTGTATTGCTAAATCATAATTAGCTAAGCCTGCTTTATTGTGGGCTTTATTAGAGCTGCAAAAATCCTATCTATTTATTCGTACGGTAATCATTCAAACCTTTAAAAGTGTTTATAAATCAAAATATAACAGTAACTGTTTTTGCTCTTTTTGTTCATGAACTTTATGAGCAAAAAGCATATAACGATCATCAATGCACCTTACCTTCTAAATATTTAGTTAATTTCACGTTAACAATAAGCTGCGAGTTAGATAGCAGTTTGTCGTCGCTTATCTACCTGACAATAAATACATACACAAGCGTGGAGAAAATAATGAAAGCAAGTAACACACAACTCGCTTTGGCAGTTGCTGCAGCATTAGCAAGTACATCCGTTTTAGCCGATAACGATACGCAAAAACTACAAGAGCAATTAGATGCGTTACAAAAAGAAGTAAGTGCATTAAAAACAACCAGTGGTTTTAATTTAGAGTTTGGTGGACGGGTTCAGCTCGACTACAACTATTTTGATGGTGCTTACAATGCTGATAACGAGGGCTCTGGCGGGAGCAATTTTTTCCCTCGTCGTATTCGTACTTACGTTGAAAGTGAGCACGGAAATTGGGATCACAAGTTGTTACTCGAGTTTGCCGAAGGCACTGCTGAAATAGTGATGGCGCGTGTTCGTTATGCGTTTGATAACGGACTTAAAGTTAAAGCAGGTAAAATTCGCGAAGATATATCGCTAAATGCATTAACCAGTTCAAAGCACATTAATACAATTGAGCGTAGTTCGCTTGCCAATACTTTCTCCCCATTTTTTCGTTGGGGCGCTTCTGCCTATCAATATTTTAAAGACTCTGGCTTTCGTTACGCGATAGGCGTTTATAAAAATGATGCATTTGGTGCAACAGGTAGCGATGAAAACGATAAGCTTACTCTTGCTATTACTGGGCGTGCTACATGGTCGAGTACATCACCTGGCGATGTAATTCATTTAGGCGTGTGGCATTCATATCGCGATATGGGTGGCAATGAATTAGGCGCACGTTTTGCGCGTGGTGAAGTGCGCGAGACTAATACTCGCCTTGTTGATTATGCTGCTGGTGGTGTAACAAGCCCACTTGATAGTTTATCGCAAACCGGTCTTGAGTTTGCTTATCAGGCGGATTCTTTAACACTTGAGGCTGAATATGCAAGCCGCTCACTTGATGCCGCTAATAGTGCTGATTTTTTAGATGGCGAGCGCTTTGATGGTTTTCATGTATCGGCAAGTTACTTTTTAGGTGGAGAACAGCGCCAATACAAAGCGAGCTCTGCATTATTTGTACAACCTAAAAATATTAAAGATGCATGGGAGTTGGTGGCACGTGTTTCAGAAGTAGATGCTACAAGTAGCTTACAAGGCACAAAAGCGACAACTTATACATTAGGTACATCTTATTACGTAAGTAGTGATATTAAGTTTATGGGTAATCTAATTTACAGCGATGTAGAAGGTGCCGGTACTACTGCGCTGGTTGGCGACGAAGACTCTGGTATGGGCTTTAGTGCACGTATGCAGTATTTATTTTAAAGGGACACACAATGAAATTATTTAAATCATTACAAACGACCATACTTGCAGCATCGTTAGTACTTAGCAGCCCAATGGCAATGGCCGACACTCACTTTTTAATCCCTGGCGGACCTGGTGGTGGTTGGGATACGACAGCCCGTGGTATAGGCGAAGGTTTAGTTAAGTCAGGCATTGAAAATAATGCATCTTTTCAAAATATGTCTGGTGGTGGAGGCGGTCGTGCTATTGCGTATTTAATTGAGTCGGGCACTAAAAAGGGCGATATTTTAATGGTTAACTCAACGCCTATCGTATTGCGCGCGTTAAGTGGCCGAATTCCTTATAGCTATCGCGATTTAACACCTGTAGCCAGTATGATTGCAGATTATGGCGCGTTTGTAGTGCGTAACGATTCTCCATTTAAAACTTGGGAGGATGTTATTAAATCAATAAAAGAAGATCCAAGTTCGGTAAAAGTAGCGGGCGGTTCTGCTCGCGGCAGTATGGATCACTTAGTGGCGGCTCAAGCAGTTAAAGCTGCGGGTATAGATGGTCGACGCCTACGTTATATTCCTTACGATGCAGGCGGTAAAGCTAAGGCTGGGTTGCTTTCAGGCGAAGTGAATTTACTTTCTACTGGCTTAAGTGAAGCGCTTGAAGTAGCTAACGGTGGTCAAGCACGTATTTTAGCGGTTACATCGGGTGAGCCCTTACCTGATTACCCAAAAATACCCACACTTAAGTCACTAGGTTACGATATGGAATTTGTTAATTGGCGTGGTCTTTTTGCTGCGCCTAATTTACCCGCTGAAAAGTTAGCACAGTACACAAAAAAACTACGTGAGTTGCAAAGTACACCTGAGTGGGAAGCTGTACGAGCTCGTAACGGTTGGCTAAATCTTTTTCAAGAAAAAGATGAGTTTATTAAGTCACTAGAAGCACAAGAAGTGCAGCTTAGAGCTGTAATGGAAGAGCTTGGCTTTATCCGCACATTGCCGTAATCGAGGTTTTAAAATGACGAATCGAGAATTAATAGGGCCAAGTTTATTCTTGGCGCTATTTACTTTATACGCTGTGGTTGCATGGCAAATTCCGCTACTACCGTTTGAAGAATACGAAACGGTTACCTCAGCGACACTTCCTAAAGTATATGCCGGGTTTGGTATTGTGGTGTGCTTACTTTCTATTGGTTCAACATTGCTTAAACCAAGAGAGAAAACTAATACTGATGATGTTCTTGAAAAGTCACACGTACTGCGCACCTTTGGTTTATTAATATTAATGGTAATTTATAGCGCGGCACTGGAGCCAATTGGTTTTTTAATTTCTACTAGTGCGTTTTTGCTTGCGGGCTTTTTTGTGATGGGCGAAAGACGTAAGGGAATTTTGCTATTTGCATCGATACCGGTTGCGGTGGTTTTTTGGTTTTTGATGACTCAAGTATTAGGTATTTACTTGGTTCCGGGCGATTTGTGGAGTTAAGTTATGTTTGATGGAATTATGCTTGGTTTGTCGACCGTGCTCGACTTTAATAATTTAATGTACGTTATAGCTGGCTGCTTGGTAGGTACTTTTATAGGTATGTTACCAGGATTGGGGCCAATTACCGCAATTGCCTTGATGATCCCAATTACTTACAGCATTGGCGCCGATTCGGGCATGATTTTAATGGCGGGTGTTTATTACGGCGCTATTTTTGGTGGCTCTACGTCATCTATTTTAATTAATGCGCCTGGCGTGGCGGGTACGGTAGCTTCCTCCTTTGATGGCTACCCGCTTGCTAAACAAGGGCACGCAGGTAAAGCATTGGCAATTGCTGCTTATTCCTCCTTTATAG
The DNA here is from genome assembly GCF_002836695.1 of Pseudoalteromonas sp. 78C3. Classification (NCBI taxonomy): domain Bacteria; kingdom Pseudomonadati; phylum Pseudomonadota; class Gammaproteobacteria; order Alteromonadales; family Pseudoalteromonadaceae; genus Pseudoalteromonas; species Pseudoalteromonas sp. 78C3. Next base: position 5,936 of record NZ_PJAV01000155.1, on the reverse strand, counting down.
GCGGAACGATTGGCGCCATATTATTAATGGTAGCTGCACCTTTATTAGCAAAAGTGTCATTGAGTTTTCAATCCCCTGATTATGTTGTGTTGATGTTTTTAGGCTTAACAGCTATTGCAGCATTTTCAAATAAAGGGCAATTTTTAAAAGCAATGATGATGACTGTGTTTGGCTTGATGCTAGCAACGGTTGGTATTGATCCATCATCAGGGACTGACCGATTTACCTTTGGGCAACCTGATTTACTCGACGGAATAAGCTTTTTACTGGTTGCTATGGCAACGTTTGCATTAGCCGAGGCGCTTGTAAATGTTGTAAAACCAGAGAAAAAAGATGCTAAAAACATTAATGACTCAGACACACCGCAAATAGGTTCAACCAAGTTAAGTAAAGCCGAGATTAAAGAGATAGCACCAGTGATTGGTCGCTCGTCTATTTTAGGTTTTATAGTGGGGGTGTTACCGGGTGCTGGTGCAACTATTGCAAGCTTTATGGCTTATGCAACAGAGCGAAATTTAGCGCCAAAAGGTTTGAAAGAAAAGTTTGGTAAAGGCTCATTACGTGGTTTAGCTGCGCCAGAGTCGGCAAATAATGCGGCGTGTACAGGATCGTTTGTTCCACTGTTAACGCTTGGTATTCCGGGCTCAGGTACTACGGCAATTATGCTAGGTGCTTTGATTGCTTACGGCATTCAACCAGGTCCAATGCTTATGCAAGAAAACCCAAGTGTATTTTGGGCGGTTATTGTAAGTATGTACTTTGGTAATATTGTACTGCTTATTTTAAATTTGCCGCTTATTCCTTACTTTGCAAAAGTATTAGCAATGCCTAAGTCGGTACTCACCGTGATGATATTGTTCTTTAGCTTAATTGGTGTTTACTTAGTGTCCTTCAATACCTTCGACTTATTTATGATGGTAGGATTTGCGGTGGTTGCGCTAGTATTGCGATTACTGTCATTTCCTATGGCACCATTATTATTAGGTTTTATATTAGGAGATATGATTGAGCGAAACTTCCGTCGTTCAATGATGATTTCTGATGGCTCATTAAGCTTTTTATGGGATCGTCCGCTAACATTGAGCATATTTGTAATTTCAATTTTAGTGCTGTTGTTTCCGTTAAAAGATTATTTAATGCAACGCCGTGCAGACAAAGTAAATGCATAATTGAGAATGAAATGAAAAACACCAACAAGCTAAATCCATTGCAAAACATGGTCACAAAACCTAAGCGATTAGAAACACGATTAATTATTTGGGTAACAGGATTGTGTGTATTGCAGGCTTTATTATTTGGCGCGTTGGTGTATCAACTTACAGCGCAAAGCTTACATAACCATATTGGTGATAAAGCATTAGCTGTAGCAAGCAGTATTGCCACACGTGCTGATGTAATTAATGCACTGAGAATACCTAGTGACTTAACCGCTATTAACATGCAAATTGAAGATTTACGACAGCTTGTAGGTGCTGATTTTATTGTTGTTGGCGATGAAAATGCGCTTCGTATTGTGCATCCAGATGAAGATAAAATTGGCAAAAAAATGGTCGGAGGCGATAGCCAAGCTGCATTAAAAGGTGAACGCTATATTTCGGTGGCCCATGGTAGCTTAGGTGAATCAATTCGTGGCAAAGTGCCGGTGTACGCAGGTAATAATGAAATAGTAGGCGTTGTATCGGTTGGTTTTTTAGTACAATCAATCGATCCGCTTATTCTCTCTCGCAGTAGTGAAATTTTAATATGGGGCTTAATACTTGTAGGTTTAAGTATACTGGCGGCTATTTATATTGGACAGCGTGTCAGAAATGCTATTTTTGGCCTGCAGCCAGATGAAATTGCACGTTTGTTTTCAGAACAAGATGCAATTTTAAATACGGTACGCAGCGGTATTATTGCACTCGACCCGGACGGAAAAGTACGAAAACTCAATCAACGCGCCTGCGAAATATTAGATAAACCAACTTCAATTATTAATCAGAACCTCAGCTTAAACGATTTATTACCTGAACATGCAGAATTTTTATTGCGTAATCAGCGACGTAAAATAGTGGGTTTTGAATTATTTGCCGCCGATAAACGCCTTATATTATCGAGATTTTCTTTGCAAGTGCAAGGGCAGGCGGATGGTATTTTACTGAGTATGCGCCCCTCTGATGAACTTGAGTATTTAAGCCAACAACTTACTAAAGTTCAGGCTTTTGCAGAGCTTTTAAGGGTACAAACTCATGACTATTCTAATAAGCTCAACTTAATTGGTGCGTTAGTGCAAATGGGCAAAAACGAACAAGCTATAGAAATAATAGGGCAAGAAAGCCAGGGCTCTCAGGCACAAATTCATAACTTGTTAGAGCGCATACAAGACCCTGTGCTTGCTGGTTTGTTGGTGGGTAAATATCATAAAGCAAGAGAATTAAATGTTGCGCTTGAGCTTAACCCCGACAGCCTACTTGGTGTTATTGCACGTAAAGATATGCTCGAGCGAGTTGTATCTATTTTAGGTAACCTTATAGATAATGCGATTGAGGCTGCTATTAGGTCATCGAACTCTCGCTCTGCAAAAGTACGGGTAACCGTTGATGAAACCAGCCAAACTCTCTTATTTGATGTAGAAGATACAGGCTTTGGGTTAGGTTCTGACCATGATGTTATTTTTACCCCTCAGTACAGCTCTAAATCAGGAGCAGAGCATGGTATTGGTTTATATTTAGTAAAAACAAATTTAGACTCATGCGGTGGCACGTTAGAAATTGGTGAGTCAGACCTACTTGGTGCAAGACTAAGTGTTTACATTCCAAAATAATAAGAGCATTAAACATGACGTATTCAGTAGTAATAATTGAAGACGAAGTAGAGGTAGCACAGCTATTAGCGCAGTACTTGTTATTACCAAATGGTGTCGCAGGTAGTCAAACGCCAAAGCAAAGTTTAAGGCAAGCACAGTATCAGGTAGTGGGCATTGCAGGTAATTTAAGCACGGCAACAGCCTTACTGCATGCAATTGAACCCGATTTGATTTTACTCGATATACATTTACCTGATGGTAACGGACTTGATTTATTGACCGACTTACGACGTCGAACGATTAAAAGTGAAGTTATGCTGCTCACTGCTGCAAAAGAGGTCGAAACCCTTGAAAAAGCAATGCAGTTAGGTGCATGCGACTTTTTAGTAAAACCATTAATGTTAAACCGACTTGATCAAGCACTTGCACGTTTTGAATCACGTCAACAATGTTTTTCTGATGCAAGTGAAGTAACGCAGTCAATGGTTGATACGTTATTTGGTTCAAAGCAGCAAACCAACACGTCTGTTCGTTTACCAAAAGGGGTCGATCAACTTACCCTGCAAAAAATACATGATGCTTTTGTAGAGCACGCAACCACTGCATTTACCGCTCAGCAAATGGGCGATTTGGTTGGTGTTAGTCGCTCTACAGCACGCCGTTACTTGGAGTATTTGCTTGAATCAGGTAAGTTAACAGCGGATCAAAGTTATGGCAGTATTGGCCGCCCTGAACGTTGCTATAAAATAGCGAAGTAACTTTGTGTACCTGATGCTAAAATATTAAATGCTATTTATTTCAGTGCCTTACGTTTTTTTTGTTATGTTTGATATTTAATAGATACTGACGATAAAAAAAATATGTTGAATTGATTGCATTTTAAGCGGCTTGTATGGTGATGTTCGCTTTAAGTGATGTTATACTCCTGCGGAATAATTTATCGACTTTATTAAGAGCAAAATTAATGGCAGATTTATCGAAGTACAGAAACATTGGTATTTTCGCGCACGTTGATGCGGGTAAGACCACGACTACTGAGCGTATCCTAAAGCTTACTGGTCAAATCCATAAAACTGGTGAGGTTCATGATGGTGAATCTACTACTGACTTCATGGAACAAGAAGCTGAGCGCGGTATTACTATTCAGTCTGCGGCTGTAAGCTGTTTCTGGAAAGATCACCGCTTTAACGTTATCGATACTCCTGGACACGTTGACTTCACAGTTGAAGTTTACCGTTCACTTAAAGTACTAGATGGCGGCATCGGTGTGTTCTGTGGTTCTGGTGGTGTTGAACCACAATCAGAAACTAACTGGCGTTATGCTAATGATTCAGAAGTTGCACGTATTATCTTCGTAAATAAATTAGACCGTATGGGTGCTGATTTTTACCGTGTAACTGAGCAAGTACGTAAAGTACTTGGCGCAACTCCACTAATCATGACTTTACCAATTGGTATTGAAGATGAGTTTGTTGGTGTTGTAGATGTTTTAACTAAAAAAGCATACGTTTGGGATGACACTGGTCTTCCTGAAAACTACGAAATCACAGACATTCCTGCAGACATGGTAGATAAAACTGACGAGTATTATGAAATGCTTGTTGAAACTGCCCTTGAGCAAGACGATGCACTACTTGAAGCTTACATGGAAGGTGAAGCACCTTCTTTAGAAGACATCAAACGTTGTATCCGTAAAGGTACTCGTGACCTTGCTTTCTTCCCAACATACTGTGGTTCTGCGTTTAAGAACAAAGGTATGCAGCTTATTCTTGACGCTGTTGTTGATTACTTACCATGTCCTACAGAAGTTGATCCTCAACCTCTTATGGATGAAGAAGGTAACGAAAATGGCGAGTTCGCAGTAGTATCTACTGACGAACCTTTCAAAGCGTTAGCATTCAAAATAATGGATGACCGTTTTGGTGCATTAACATTCGTACGTATTTACTCAGGTAAACTAAACAAGGGTGACACTATCCTTAACTCGTTTACTGGTAAAACTGAGCGTGTTGGCCGTATGGTTGAGATGCAAGCAGATGATCGTAACGAATTAACTAGCGCACAAGCTGGTGACATCATTGCTATCGTAGGTATGAAAAACGTGCAAACTGGTCACACTCTATGTGATCCTAAGCACCCAGTAACACTTGAGCCAATGGTATTCCCAACTCCAGTAATCTCGATTGCTGTACAGCCTAAAGATAAAGGCGGTAATGAGAAAATGGGTGTTGCTATCGGTAAAATGGTTGCAGAAGATCCATCTTTCCAAGTTGAGACTGATGAAGATTCAGGCGAGACTATCCTTAAAGGTATGGGTGAGCTTCACTTAGATATCAAAGTAGATATTCTTAAGCGTACTTACGGCGTAGACCTTATTGTTGGTCAACCACAAGTTGCTTACCGTGAAACTATCACTAAAGAAATTGAAGATAGCTACACGCATAAGAAACAATCTGGTGGTTCTGGTCAGTTCGGTAAAATCGACTACCGCATCAAGCCAGGCGAAGTTGCTTCAGGTTTCACGTTTAAATCATCAGTTGTTGGTGGTAACGTACCTAAAGAATTCTGGCCTGCAGTTGAGAAAGGCTTCAAGTCAATGATGGGTACTGGTGTTCTAGCTGGCTTCCCTGTACTTGACGTTGAAATTGAACTTTTCGACGGTGGTTTCCATGCCGTGGATTCATCTGCAATCGCGTTCGAAATCGCTGCTAAAGGCGCTTTCCGTCAATCGATCCCTAAAGCGGGCGCACAACTTCTTGAGCCAATCATGAATGTTGACGTGTTCACTCCAGAAGATCACGTTGGTGACGTAATCGGTGACCTTAACCGTCGTCGTGGTATGATGAAAGACCAAGAAGCTGGTTTAACAGGCAGCCGTATTAAAGCTGACGTACCGTTATCAGAAATGTTCGGTTACATCGGTACACTACGTACAATGACATCTGGTCGTGGTCAGTTCTCTATGGAGTTCTCACACTACGCTGCATGTCCGCAAAACGTTGCTGATACAGTAATCGCTGCAGAAAAAGAGAAAAAAGCTGCTAAGTAATTAGCTCTTTAACTCTTTAAAAAAACCCGCACATGTTGCGGGTTTTTTATTGCCTATAATTTGGTTTTATTTTTTTTAGTTGTTTATAACTACTTTTTATTA